>CALCCX010000447.1 GCA_937900165.1 uncultured Acidimicrobiia bacterium
GCCCTGGAGGTTGGGAGTGGACGGGGGATCCGTCGCCGCGATGTCGTCCGGGTGGGGGTGAGGATCTCAATCCGGAAATAGGGGCGATCGTGGAGAAGGGGAGAGGGACCGAGCTATCGATAGTGGGGACTCGGGTGGAGTACATGTGCGAGACGTGCCAGGCCGACACGCTGGCCCGCTACTTCAAGAATCGCCCGAATCCGTTGATGCCGATCGATCTTCCCAACGCCACGTGATGAGCTTCGATCACGGTGGCGGAGCGCAGTCGGCCTCGGACCTCGGATGCGTCAACAGCCGATGGCGTAGCTGACTGCCCAGCACACCTTGCCCATCGTGGCGTCGTCCACGGTTCCTATGCAGGTGGTGAGGGATGACTGCGTGATCGTGTGGAGGCCATCGCAGTTGATCACCGAGGGCTTGCCGAGTCCGGCATCGTGGTGATCGAACTCGACCTCGGCGGCGAGACCACGAATCGACGTGGTGATCTCAGCAACGGTGACGAGTTGACGCACGTCGATCACCTCGGGGCGGGTCAGGATCAATACGGGTCGTGTCTTGCGGCCGACCTCCGCCAGCCAGATCTCGGCTCGCGTCATTCCTTGCTCCACGCTTCGGCGTCGTTCCAGAACGGATCTGGCCGTTCTGGAACCCGCTCGTAGGCGGCTCGGTCGGCCTCGGCCAGGGCAGCACGCACCGCGGCGGCCACTCCTTCTCGTGCGGCCGCCGAGATGTTGATCTGAAGCTGACGGGCACGTTCGGCCAGCGCGTCGTCGAGTGTGAACGTGGTCCGGGTAGATGCCATATGTTGATGCTAGCAACAGGTGATGCATACCGGGAGATGCACCACCGGAAACGCTCAGGCTTCGGAGCGTATGCGACTTCTGACCATGATGCAGGCATTGGCCAGGTAGTTGAAACCGTGCTCTTGGACGAAGGCCATCACCTCGGGGCTCTCTGCGCCGGGTTGAATCCACACGTTGTGGTATCCAAGCCGGACGGCGTCCCGGAGCACTTTGAGCGTCTGGTCGGGTGGCACGACGAAGTTGAGAATCGTTGGACGCTCGGGCAATGCATCGATCGACGGATACGTGGGGTCGCCGTCCACCTAATCCCGATGCGGGTTCACCGCAAAGACAGGAATCCCCTTGCGTTTGAGGTCTCGGTAGATCACCGATCCGTACTTGGAGAGGTTGTCTGTAGCACCGATCAGCGCGACCGTCGTGTCTGGCTCTTGGAGAAGGTGGGCGATGTCCTGCATGTCCAGTTGCAACCCCTCGGGCCCGCTCCTTCTTCCGCACGCCTGGCCTTTGAGGTCGGCGCCGTCGCCAATGCGCCGAGTCCGCCGAGGACTGTGACCATTGGAGCGAGGAATCTGCAATCTCAACCAGTTTTCCAATAACATTGGCGTATGGCAAAGGTGCTTGTTGCAGAGGATGACGCGGCAGTTTCGCTATTGATCGCCAAAACGCTCGAAGCGGACGGGCACGACGTCACGACCGTTTTCAGTGGTCTGGATGCCATCGACCAGGCCAAGGATGGCAGCTTCGATCTCCTTGTTCTCGACCAGTTCTTGCCGGATCGATTCGGCATGGAAGTACTCGCCTCGGTGCGGGAGGCTGGGATCGACCTGATCGTCATCGTGGTCTCGGGTCTCGATGACGAGGACGAAGTAGTCAAGTTCTTCGAACTCGGAGCGTCTGATTTCATTCAGAAGCCGTTTTCGAGGTCAGAGCTTCGAGCCAGGATCGCAGTACGCCTCGCCCAGCAATGATCAACTCGAAAGGTTCGCGACGCCCTCGCGTTTCATCTCGCCCCAATCTCGCCTTTGGGGGTTCCAGGCCATGGCCCTGATCCTCCACCAAACGGTTCGCTGACGAGTCCCGAGTTGTTCTTGGAGGGCGTCGAGGAGCAGTCGGCTGGTGGCCCGCGCCGATCGAAACCGACCGAACCGCTCATCGAGAAAGAGGGCAATGACCGAGTTGAGTAGGCCAAGGGAGATCGCGATCAGGAACAGCGGAAGCGCCGTTGTCCAACTCACGAGCCCGAGGGCCAACGACGCTGGAACCACGATCCAGCCAACGGCTTCGACCATCGGAGCGAAGAACTCGAAGAGGACATATGACGGCCATCCGACGACTCCAACAGCCCCATCGCGCGGGTTGAACATCGTTGATCGATATTCCCACAGCACCTGCATCAAACCTCGGTGCCACCGAATGCGCTGACGTTTCAGACTTCCCGGCCCAGACGGCACCTCGGTCCAAGCCACGGCGTCGTGGGCATAGACAACTCGGTGGGGGCCTCCGCTACGACGACCCCGCCGATGAAGGCGCATTGTCAACTCGAGATCCTCGCCGAGGTGCCCGAGCCTGAAGCCGCCAACGTCGATCAGGCTATCTCGGCGAAATATTCCGAATGCCCCGGAAACCAGAACCAAGGCTCCCATGTCCGACCAGGCAGGCCTGGCGCTGAGAAAGCTCCTGAGGTATTCGAGTATTTGAGCCCTTTCAAGGAGCCGCTTGGGCAATCGCACGTCGATGACCTTGCCGCGCCGAACAACGGAGCCGTTGATCGGGCGAATGTTCCCGCCGACCGCGACGGTGTGTTGGCGATCCTCCACGAAGTGTCGCATGGCCCTGATCACCGCGTCCTCCTCGAGAACGATATCGGCGTCGGTGACCATTACATATTCATTGCGGGCAACATTGAGTCCGGCGTTGACGGCGTCGCCTTTGCCGCCATTCTCCTTGTCGACCAGCAAGAGAGGTATTGGCAGGGTCGACTCGTAAACCGCCGACACCGGCTGAGTGGCGAGTATTTGATCGAAGGGGCGATGGCAGACTTGCATCCGGAAGGCCGCGTGCAACCTTGACACCGTATCGTCGGTGCTTCCGTCGTTGACAACGACGATCTCGAAACGCGGGTAGTGCAACATCGCCATTGAACGCACGGCCTCCACAATGCCGGGGCCTTCGTTGTAGGCAGGGATCACCAGAGTCAGCGTCGGCGCATTGTCCGACCGGATCAGCCCGGTGAGCCTTCCGTGGCTTGTGGCAAAGGTGTATCGACGCAAAGAGCGCCACGAGAGCAAGGCCAGCGCGGTGATGTGTGCTTGAGTGAAAATGAAAAATGCGAGAATTGCGATGTTGACCAGCTCGATCAGGTTGGTCACGACACTGTCCGCTGGCCGACATCGTTGGAAGTCGACGGGATCCGTCCGATGGCATGGAGCGTATCTACCAGGAGATGATCGCTCGAGCTCCCAGCCTTGGCTCTGATCCGAACGGTGGCCTGGCGATAGATCCCAGCTTCGAGCACTGCGTCTGCCGCTGCTGACCTCGCGGAGGGCTGACCCAATCGGATCGCTTCCAAAAGAGTCTCTTCGCCGCCTGGAATCTTGGTGAGGGCCTCGCCTGCTGCAGCCCTCACCTCGCTGGTCGGATCGTGGAGGAGATCTTCCATCGTCTTGAGGGCTGCTGTGTCCAAATGCATGCCGAGCGACTCGACGGCGGCGAGCCTCACCGCAGGATGACGGTCGGTTGCGGCCGTCAGAAGCGCGGGGACTGCGGCGGGCGTTCCTGCTCGACCCAGACCCGCCGCGGCCGCCTGCCTCAGTAGCCTGGCTTCAGAAGAGATGGCGTGGAGCAGCGCCGGTTCCGCTCGTGTATCGCCGATCGCCCCCAGAACTCGCGTGACAAGCACAGCCCAGGAAGGTGCATCTCGATCGAATGAAAGGGACTCAATTCGCAGAGAAGCGTCGAGGACAGCGGCCGCGTCGAATCGCCTCAGTGCGTCGGCGAGACGCTCGGCCACCCAGCGTTCCCTTTCTTCGATGAGCCTGTCGAGTAGGGGCGACACTGTAAGTGGATCGCTGATTGCTGCCAGGGCATGGGCACACTGGACGCGAACTTCCGGCACCCGATCAGAAAGGCCGACCAGCAAGTCATTGACCGCGACAGGGTCAGCCAGGTCGCCAAGAGCCTCGGCGGCGCCGACCCGGGTGCGCCGCCTGCGACCTTCGGAGAGTTCTCGGCGGTAGTGATCAACGATTTCGAGTTCGTAGGCGGCGCTGATGAGGTTTTCTCGTTCGGTGCCAGAGAGGAAGGTCAGGAATTCCACCAACGCGAACCTGAATACCCGATCCTTCGCCCAGCCTCGTACGAGTTGTGACGGATAGCCGGCCCTGGTCGCGACATCGCCAAGGGTTGCGAGATAGGCGGCCCGTCGAAAATTTTCGTATGCAGCTCGCTGACTCCTCACCCAAGAATATGCGACCAGAACGAGCGAAGAGGTCATTACAACCACCGCCAGGGCTACGAGAATCCGAAATAGCTGCGGCTCCATGCACGGACCTCAGAGCTGGGGCACCCGCAAGTGGACGTTGACGCGGGCGATCAGTTCTTGCACGTCGAACGGCTTGCGAATGAAATCGACAGCCCCGAGTTGGAGGCTCTTGACGATGGCATCTTGATCGGAGAGGGCGCTGACCAGGATCACCGGGAACGGCCGATCCGCCTCTTTCCAGGCCTGCAACACCTCAACGCCGAGAAGTCCGGGGAGCCAGTTGTCAATCAGAACAAGGTCGAAATCCTGCTCCAACCCGAGCTTGAGAGCTTCGTCTCCGTCGTATGCGACGGTGACTGCACAGCCGATCGACTAGATCGGAAGAGCACACGTCTGAACTCCAGTCACACTGATATATCTCGTATGCCGTCTTCTGCTTGAAAAAAAAAAACTTTCTTCTCTTTTTTTTTTCTCTTTCTCTCTTTTTTTCTTTTCTGCTCTCACCTCTCCTATATATTCTTACATCTTAACTTCCGTAATCCTCATAT
>CALCCX010000448.1 GCA_937900165.1 uncultured Acidimicrobiia bacterium
GCAGAAGACGGCATACGAGATATATCAGTGTGACTGGAGTTCAGACGTGTGCTCTTCCGATCTCGCTGGAAGGTGAAGTCGATCGCTCCGCAGCGGCTCTGGTCTCGGGTTTCCTGATCGGCGATGTACGCGAGCTCGCCGAAGTCGACAGCGAGGCGATGCGGGGCGCAGGGCTCAGCCACTTCGTGGCCGTGTCCGGCTCGAACGTAGCTTTGTTCTTGCTGGTCTGGTGGGTGTTGCTGGCCCCCGTCGTCAGAGGGCCGGGTCTGCGAGCGGCCGCCGGAATTGTCGGGCTGGCCCTGTTCGGGCTGATTACGAGATGGGAACCCTCTGTCGTCCGCGCCGCAACGATGGCAGGTCTGTTGCTGATCGGGAGGGCGGCAGGGGTGCCGGTGACCATCTGGACAGCGTTGGGTGGAGCAGTTTCGCTGGTGCTCGTCGTGGCCCCCGAGTTGGCCTTCGATGTGGGCTTTCAGTTGTCGGTTGCCGCCACTGTTGGAGTCGTGGCGGGTGGTCGGGCGTTCGTCGGGATCGGTCCGCGCTGGATCGCCCTGCCGCTCGGCGTGACCCTGGCTGCGCAGTTGGCAGTGGCTCCGATCTTGTTGGCAGCTTTCGGAAAGCTGCCGCTGTGGTCACCGATCGCGAACCTCCTCGCAGCACCGCTCGTCACTGCGGCCACCGTCCTCGGTGGTCTTGGCGCCATGGGGGTCGAGCCGGCCACTCGAGTCGCCGTGGGGATCGCAGGCCTGGTGCTGAAGATTGCTCGTGCGGTCGCAGACCTACCGACCGTTGGGTGGTTTGGGTACTTGGCCGGATTGGCGTCTATCGGAACGGCCCTCAGATTCCCGAGACTCCGGCCGGTTCTCGCCCTCGGTGGAATCGTGTTGGTCGCGGCCGGTCTGGTTCCTCGGCAATCGATCGAGGGACCGGCGATCGTATTTCTCGACGTGGGCCAGGGCGACGCGATCCTGCTGGTCGGCGAGGACGGCGGCACGGTGCTCGTTGACGGTGGTCCTGACCCGGTGGCGATAGGTGCGGCGCTGGCCCGGCATGGGGTACGCCGGATCGATCTCGCAGTCGTCACCCATCCAGACGCGGATCATCTGGTCGGGATTCTGGAAGTGGTATGCCGTTTGCCGGTCGGTTTGGTCTGGCGGCCAGATCCGACCGGCGGAGACCCACGCCTCGACGACTTGATGGCGGCGACGGCGAATCGAAATGTGCCAATCGACGTTCCAGAGGTTGGCGATGCCGTCGCGGTGGGCGGCGTGCGTTTGACCGTGATCGGACCGCTCCGCAGATACGCGTCTGGCAACGATGAGGGCATCGTCATGGTCGCGGAGGTCGGCGATCTCACCGTGTTGCTCACCGGAGATACGGAGTCGACTGCCCAGCGGGAGTACGGAATGCCCTCTGTCGATGTTCTCAAGGTGCCTCACCACGGATCCAATACAACCGATCTCGAGTGGCTGGCCAGTACGGATGCCACGGTTGCCGTGATCTCGGTTGGAGACAACGATTTTGGTCATCCAACCCCCGAAATTCTGGCGGTGCTCGAATCCTTGTCGTTGGAGATCAGGCGCACCGACCTCGAAGGCGACGTCGTGCTTTCTGGCCGGTGATTCCCAGAGCGGGATGGCCGTGATTGTGTGATCGACCCGCCACTACGCTCACGAGTTGGAGGTGCCCGGTGCTCAGAACTGTTGAACTAACCAACCCCCTCACGGGCGCGAAGGTGATTGTCGGCGCAGGTCAAGTCATCTTGATGGGGGTGATCAATCGTTCGCCGGAGTCGGCCAATCGGGACGTGTATGTGGATTCACCTCGCGAAGCCCTGGTTCTGGCGCAGCGCTTCGTCTCGGCCGGAGTGACCGTGATCGATGTGGGTGGGCAATCCTCCAACTACGAGAACCCCGAGATTGATGTGTCCTTGGAACTGGAACGGCTATTGCCAACCATTCGGGCTCTGGCAGAGGTTGGCCATCTCGTGTCTGTCGATACCTGGAAGCCGGAGGTCGCCAAACGCAGCCTCGAGGCTGGGGCGGCCCTGATCAACGACACTGGCGGACTGCAGGATGAGCGGATGGTCGGAGTCGTAGCGGATGCCTCGGTTCCCGCGATTCTCATGCACATCGAAGGGACCAGACCGCTCGAGGTCGGATCCTACGAGTCACGATCCGGTCAGCCTGGCCGCATCGCCGAGTGGATGAATGAGCGCGTTGCCAATCTAGGTCAACGGGGCGTCAGCGAGTTGATCGTCGATCCTGGAGTGGCGATCAGCTATCGAACCGACTACGACGAGTACTCCAAGGCCCAGTTCGAAGTAGCCGAACGTCTGGATGAGTTGGTCGATGTCGGTCGCCCGGTCCTCTACGCGGTTCCCCGCAAGGACGCCAGATACCGGAATGTAGCTCTCGCCGCGTTGGCGATGTCCTCTGGGGCGGCAATGCTGCGCATCCACGATGTGGAGGCGATCGCAGATGTTGCGTGGTTGATGCGCCGAATTCCCAACCAGCCAAATCAGGAAGGTGTCGCATGAAGATACTTGTCACCGGTTCGGCCAAAGGCCTAGGCAGGGCCCTTGTGGAGCGGTTGGCCGCGCCAGGGCGAGACATGGTGATTCACTACCGATCCAGCAAGGGGCCTGCTGAGGAGGCGGCCGCGGCTGTTGATGCGCTTGGAGCCAAGGCCCATCTCGTTGCCGCCGATCTCTCCTCGGCTGTCGGTGCCGCAACCATCGCAGACTTCGTCAGGGCGGAGTTGGGAGGGCTCGACGTCCTGGTGAACAATGTGGGTGGATTCATCGTCAAACATCTCGACGACCTGACGTCTGAGGAATGGGAAGCTCAGATCGCCTCGACCGTGTCGGCGACCTATCACATGACCAAGGCCGTTATCGACCTGCTACGGGTGTCTGGCCGAGGGCGCATCGTGAACTTGTCGGATTCTGGCGCCGACAAACTTGCGGCCCGTCCTCGCACCCTTCCTTATTACGTCGGCAAGACCGGGGTTCTGATCGTGACCAGGACGATGGCGGTCACCGAAGCACCGTACGGCGTTACGGTGAACGCGATCATGCCTGGAGTGCTCGATAACTCCGACCCGCTCCCGAGCGCCACCAAGATCCCGGCCGGACGCCACGGTTCGCTCGACGATGTAGGCGCGGCGGTCGAGTTCCTGGTGTCAGAGGAAGCGGCCTATGTCACCGGCTCGTTCATTCAGGTCGGTGGAGGATGGAACCTGTGACGGTGCGGGACAGGCCCCTGTGAAGCACCTTGTCCATCTCAGGGGACCCTCGGATGCCGGGCCAGGCGAACGCCAGCAGATGGGGGAGCGGGCCAAGGCGATCTTCGAACAGAGCGGGGTTGAGCCCGCCGATGTGGTCCGCGTCGACGTCCCCGCTCGAGGAGCATCTGAGGGCACCGAGGGAGTCATGCGAGCCGAGGTCGATCCGGCGGTTCCGGCCTTGCAGTCCGGTTCCCTGTTTGGCGACAAGACCGGGCTGCTCGTCGTGGGAGCCAACGCACTCAGGTCCGCCGAGGCCTACACGATCGCCGAGCTGCTCGAGTTGTGTGACCCGAACTCGGTCCAGGTCGTGCTCGAAACGACCGGTGCGTTGGCCTCACCCCTCGCCAAGGCGGTCAAGGCCGGCGGCGAGGTGGTCGTCGTCAAGAAGTTGCGCGAGCGAGACGCCACCGGCTGGGTGATGAGTGAGGCCAGGTCACGTCGGCTCAGCCTCGCCAAAGACTCGGTGGATGCCCTGGTTGAGCGGTTCGGTTCCGACGTTGCCGGCCTTGGCCAGGCCCTCGATCAGTTGGCGATGGTCGGCGAGCCGATCACCCCTGAGATGGTCAGGGATCGCTTCCGCAACCGCCCTGACGAGCCGATGTGGTTATTCGGCGATGCGGTCGCAGCGGGTGACGTCGGCAAGTCGCTGCGACGCCTCCACGACTTCTTGACTCACAGTCATCCGTTGGTTCTGCTCGCCTTCTTGGAAAAAGACCTGAAACGGCGGGCGCTGGCGGCCGCCGCTCCAGACGTCGAGACATACGCAGGTTGGGTCAAGTCCAAACCGGATGCCTTCCCGGTCAAGAAGGCATGGAGGGCCAGATCGTCGGTTAGCGACGACGATCTCCGCAAGGCCCTGTCCGCCCTGACCAGAGCAGACGAAACAATGAAAACCCAACCAGAAGAGACCCAACTGGTAACCCTCGAACGCCTGACCGTCGCCCTCTGCTACTGGTACGGCAAGTAAGCGATCCGCCCGTCCGGCTCCGTAGCGCCGCTCGCCGAACGAGCGGGGATTTTTGGCCGAGGAAACCAAGAATGCGTACGCTTTGTGGATCGGGTTGCGTACGGAATGTGGATTAGTGGGTGTACGGAATGTGGATTACGAGTAGTATGTGCGCGTGAAACAGGTTGCTCGCCACCTAGAGGCACAGGTAGACGAAGCACTCAACAGCTTTCGTGTTGTTGTCCTTCACGGTGCGCGTCAATGCGGAAAAACAACTCTCGCTCGCCTCGTCACCGGGAAGCGGAACGGAACCTACGTGACGCTTGATGACGACGCCGTCCGCGAGGCCGCCCTAGCCGACCCCCGGTCGTTCCTGACGTCACAAAGCCCTCTGCTCACAATCGACGAGATCCAGCTCGGCGGTGACAGGGTGATCCGAATGATCAAACAACTGGTTGATGAGGATCCGACGCCTGGGAGGTTTCTCCTAACCGGCTCAACCAATTTTCTAACCGTCCCCACAATCAGCGAATCGCTCGCCGGCCGCTCCCGAATCCTCCGCCTGTGGCCGTTTTCGGAGGCCGAGTTGAACCGAGTCCCGGTAGCGCTCGAAGAGTGGTTCGGCGAAGTGCCACACGAACCCTCAGAGCTTGAACGCGACGACTATCTCCAGCTCGTATGTCGCGGCGGGTATCCCGAAATGGTTGACCTCGACACTGCGTCACGTCACGCTTGGATTGAGAGCTACCTCGAAACAGTTACGCAGCGTGATATAGCTGCACTGGCGGACATACGAAAGGTCAGCGCCCTTCCTCGGTTGCTGCGATGGGTCGCCGGCAACACCAGCGGTGAGATCAACGTCACGACCGCCGCTCGCGATCTAGGCATCGACCGGGCCACCACAATGTCCTATCTACAATGGCTGGAGGCCGTTTTTCTGGTTCGCCAAGTACCCGCTTGGTCTCGGAATCTATCTGCCAGGGCAGTGCGTAGACCGAAGTATCAGCTGACCGACACGGGCCTCGCCGCCGATCTTCTCGGAGCCAGTCCGCAAACGCTCGGGATGCCGACGGCGGTCGCCACGGGCCCCCTCCTCGAGTCGTTCGTTGTCAACGAGATCGCCAAACAGCTGTCGAGCAAGGCCACCCCGATGGAGCAGAGCCACTACCGTGACAATCGGCACGGCGAGGTCGACTTGATTCTCGAACGCCGAGACGGCGCCACCATCGCAATCGAGGTAAAGGCATCCAGCTCACCTGTTGCGAGCCAACTCAAACACGTCAAATGGTTGCGTGACAAACTCGATGCGGTCGCGCCTGGGACCTTCCATGCAGGAATCCTGCTCCACACGGGATCACAATCCCTCACGGTCGGCGACCGGTTGCATCTTCTCCCCATCAGCTCACTGTGGATTGCTCCCAGGTGAGACCTGAAGGATATCGCAACGCAGCACAGGCGTCCTGCGGCGGATAGCGGATAGCGGATAGCGGACTGCGTTTAGCCCGCCAGGATCCGGGCTACTTGGCGGGTTAGTTGGCTCTTGTGACGGGCTGCGGTGTTCTTCTTGAGGATTCCGCCGGCGGCGGCCTTGTCGATACGCCGCTGGGCGAGACGCAGAGCCTCGGTGGCCGCTTCCTGATCGCCTGATTCGGCCGCAGCAACGGCGCTCTTGGCCCGGGTCTTGAGTTCTGACCGGACGGCCTTGTTTCGTTGCCGACGGACTTCGTTCTGTCGGTTCCGCTTTATCTGGGATTTGATGTTCGCCATGTCTGCCTTGGTTTTGGGGGATGTTTCTCGGTTCTTGGCCGACGACCGAGGGTCTAGCCACGCGTCACCGTGGCGAAGATTCGAACCAGAAAGTCTGTGAATGCGCGCCGACAAAAGGCGCATTGCCAGGGCGAAAGGCTAGCAGCCTGCCAGACCTCGGTACAATGCCCGAACCCCTTCCGGAGTTCTCACTTCAGTGCTGCGCAACGACCGCATTCGCAACTTCAGCATCATTGCCCACATCGACCATGGTAAGTCGACCCTGGCCGATCGTCTGCTCGAGCGGACCGGGGCGATTTCTGAGCGGGACATGAAGGAACAGATCCTCGACACGATGGACATCGAGCGTGAGCGGGGCATCACGATCAAGGCTCAGGCAGTTCGCCTTGACTACGGCGCGCAGGACGGGACCAACTACGTTCTGAATCTGATCGACACGCCTGGCCACGTCGACTTCACCTACGAGGTCTCCAGGTCTCTCGCTGCTTGCGAGGGAGCCCTGCTGCTTGTCGACGCCGCCCAAGGGGTGGAGGCCCAGACCCTGGCCAACGCGTATCTAGCGATCGAGGCCGGCCTAGAAATCATTCCGGTGATGAACAAGATCGATCTTCCCTCGGCCGAACCGGACCGGGTGGCAGCGGAGTTGGCCGGAGTCCTAGGAGTGGACGTCAGCGATGTCATATCGGTGTCTGCCAAAACCGGCGCAGGTGTTGACGAATTGTTTGAACGGATCGTGGCCGATGTTCCGCCCCCGACCGGCAAGGCGAGCGATCCGCTGAGGGCCCTGATATTCGACTCCTATTACGACTCCTACCGAGGGGTCGTCTCCTACTTCAGGGTGGTCGACGGCTCGATCTCCGATAGTGATCAGATTCGGTTCTCGGCGACGGGAGACCGCCACGAGGTAACCGAGGTCGGGGTACTGACCCCTGCCGCGGTCGCTCAGAACGCTTTGGGGCCCGGCGAGGTGGGTTATTTGATCACCGGGATCAAACAGATCGGCCAAGCCAAGGTTGGGGACACAATCATCAACGCCTCGGATGAGGGAGTCGAGCCGCTGCCCGGATACGCAGAACCCAAATCGATGGTGTTCTCCGGCCTGTTTCCGTCAGATGGGGAAGACTTCGAGCGGCTTCGTGAGGCGCTGGACAAGCTGCGTCTAAACGATGCCTCGCTGGTTTACGAGCCCGAGTCGTCTCGGGCGCTTGGGTTTGGGTTCCGGGTCGGGTTCCTCGGTCTCCTCCACATGGACATCATCAGGGAACGTCTCGAACGCGAATATGGCCTTGACCTGGTGGCCACCTTCCCTTCGGTCGCCTACCGGGTGACCAAAGAAGACGGAACCGAGTTGGAGGTTCGTTCGCCTCAAGACCTTCCTGACCCCAACAGCCTGACCAAGCTCGAGGAGCCATACGTCAGGGCGATGATCCTCGCCCCATCCGAATACATCGGCACGATCATGGAGTTGGTGCTCACCAAACGGGGCCTGCAGACCAACATGAACTACTTGAGCCCCGAGCGTGTTGAACTCACCTACGACATTCCGCTCGCTGAAGTGGTGTTCGATTTCTTTGACACGCTCAAGTCGCGCACCAGGGGGTTCGCCTCGCTCGACTATGAGCCGATCGGCTATCGGGAGTCGAATCTCGCCAAGGTCGACATCCTGTTGAACGGGCAGTCGGTGGACGCCTTTTCTGCGATCTGTCATCGTGACAAGGCCTACGACTACGGCAAATCGATGGTCGGCAGGCTGCGCAAGCTAATTCCCAGACAGTTGTTCGACGTGCCGATCCAGGCCGCCGTAGGGAGTCGGATCATTGCCAGGGAGACGGTCAAAGCCCGTCGCAAGGACGTGACCGCCAAGTGTTACGGCGGCGATGTCTCCCGCAAGCGCAAGCTCCTCGAGAAACAAAAGGAGGGCAAGAGGCGCATGAAAATGGTTGGCTCGGTCGAGGTGCCCCAAGATGCCTTTATTTCGGCCCTGCGGGTCGACAGCGACGACTGACGGCGAGCAGTGCAGGCCCCCAATTCTCCTGCCCTCGCCGACGCGGCGGCCCATTGGGCAGGCGCATACCTGCACATTCCGTTCTGCGCCAGGGTGTGTCCTTACTGTGACTTCGCGGTCGTGGCGGGCCGCGATGACCA
>CALCCX010000449.1 GCA_937900165.1 uncultured Acidimicrobiia bacterium
CACGCTCTTCCGATCTAAAGAGGCCCAGGTTCTCAGAGCCACTGGTGAGGCGGAATCCATCAAGCTCGTCGCAGATGCAGACGCGTATCAGAAGCTGACGGTTGCGGAGGGCGAAGGTCAGGCCATCGAACGGGTATTCGCGGCCATCCACAACGGCAACCCGACAGACGATCTCATCGCCATCCGCTACATGGACGCCCTGCAAGGCATTGCCAACGGTACGGCCACGAAGATCTTCCTGCCTCTGGACACGTCCGGCCTGCTCGGATCGGTCGCTGCCATCGGCGAACTGTTCAAAGAAGGCATGGGCGATGCAGATTCGAACAAGAAGGCTCCCCCACCCCTGACCGAGTAGTCCAACCAACCACCACCCTCCGAGCCCGGGCGACCACCGCCCGGGCTCGCGTCTGTCCAGCCACAGCCACAGCAGATTGCGGCGCAGCAAGCCGACGAGCGACTTCGATGTTGCGACGGAGGGCCAAGCCCCGACTGCGTCGGGGTTACATCTCCTCCCCCGTTCGACGAAGTCGGACGTTTGGGGGAGGTGGCGGCGAGTCATTTTTCGCCGCCGGAGGGGGAGGTGCCCACCAAGAGTACTTGCCCCGAAATAAACCCACAGGGCCGCATACTTGCACGGGGTTCGCCGCCCCCCTCCAACGTCGACGAAGTCGACGCCTCGTCCCCCCAGACGGCTCGTACCTCGCCGGGGGGACAGATGTTGACGCACTCGATCGCTTGCCGCGAGATGGTGTGCTCAAGTCGGGTACCGTGTGTGGTTCGTCGCTGACACTGCGGGAGACTGGAGACATTCATGGTTGGACAGCGCTTCGGGCGCCAAAGTCGCGGCGAGTTCGTCGCGCTACTTGCTTCCATCACCGCGACGGTTGCGTTGGCCATCGACACCATGCTGCCTGCGCTCGCAGATGTCAGAGAGGAGTTTGGTCTCCCGCCAGAATCCACAGACGTCGCGCTGATCATCACGGTATTCTTCCTCGGCCTCGGCTTCGGCCAGTTCGTCTACGGTCCCCTCTCCGATCGATTCGGACGGCGGCCGATCTTGCTTGCCAGCATGGGCATCTACGTTCTCGTCGGCTTCGGGACCGCCCTGGCCCCCAGCCTCCCTGTGATCCTCGCTCTGCGATTCTTCTGGGGGGTCGCCGCGGCCGGACCGAGAGTGGTGGCCCTGGCCATAGTCCGAGATCGTTTCTCCGGTGATCAGATGGCCAAGGTGATGTCGATCATGATGGCCATCTTTCTCATCGTGCCGGCGGTCGCGCCCTTTCTCGGCCAACTCGCATTGCGATTCGGTTCGTGGCGCACCACCTTCGGTCTCCCTACGGTGGTGACTGGCTTGTTGGTTATCTGGGTGATGCGAGTCGAGGAATCGCTGCCGGCCGATAAGCGCCGACGGCTCGATCCAAGCGGGATATGGGCGGCGACGAAAGAGGTCTTGACCACTCGCCAAACCCTAGGACCCACTTTGGCTCTGACGTTCGCATTGAGCGCCTTCCTTCCCTACCTGGCATCGGGGGAGCGCATCTACGGCCAGATATACGGTGAGGCCGAACGATTCCCAATGTGGTTCGCCATCTCCTCGGGAGTAACCGCGACGGCGGCCATCACCGCCAGTCGTACTGTCGAGCGGGTTGGCTCGTCCAGGCTCCTCCGCTTGGCGCTCAGCACGTTCACCGGCAGCGCCTCGCTCCTTACAATTGGCGCGCTCGTTTCCGATGGGGTACCGCCCTTCTGGCTGTTCTTCCTGCTCATGTCAACGATCCTCGCTTCGTTCGCAGTCGCGCTGGCGTTGCTCAACTCGATTGCGATGGAACCGATGGGACATATCGCCGGAACCGCCTCCGCTACGATCGGAACCGTCAGCTTCGTCATAGCCTCGCTCCTCTCCTCGATCGTGGACCGGGCGATTGGCGACTCGATCACCCCCTTCGCAGCAGCGTTTGTTGGCTACGCCCTCCTGGCCATCCTCGCTTCGAGGTGGGGGCAGGCCGGCCGAGCCGTATCTGCGACCACCGCTCCCGCAGGGGAGGCGGTAGGACACAATCCAGAAGTCCGCCAGCGCCCTAGGCCGGGCCGGTGAGCACAACCGTCACCATCACTGGTTCTGGGACCCCCATCATGGAGCCGGGCAGGGCCGGGCCCGGCGTGTTGGTGCGACATGGTGAGACGACGCTCCAGTTCGATTGCGGACGAGCGACAACCCTGCGGCTGACCGAGACCGGCCTGCGGCTGACCAACCTCGACGCGCTGGCCGTCACCCACCATCACAGCGATCATTTGGTGGGGCTGGCCGACCTTCTGATGAGTCGCTGGCTGGAGGCGAACCGGGATACGCACCTCGACCCCCTCCCCATCATCGTTCCAGAGGGAATCGCAACACGGCTGGCGGCCACCACACTGGACCCTTGGCGCGAAGAGATCGCGATGCGATCCGACCACGTCGGCTACGCATCCACCCCTGACCCAGACGTGCGCTCGTTCGCCGCTACATCTTCGCCCACCGAAGTCTTGCGGCTCGACCAGGTAGCCGTCGAGGCAGTCTCGGTGCGCCATGAACCTGTCACGCCGGCCGTCGGCTACCGGGTCACGACGCCAGATGGGACGGTCGTCATCTCCGGTGACACCGCCGTCTGCGACGAGGTCGAGAAACTTTCCACAGGAGCGGACGTGCTCGTCCACGAGGCTTTCCGAACATCCGCGGTTGCGGATCTCCTGTCCGATCCGAAGGCGTTGGCCGCCTACCACTCCGACACGGTTGCACTAGGTGGATTGGCGCATCGGGCAGGAGTTGGCATCCTCATACTCACTCACCTCATCCCTTCCCCACGCACCGAAGCCGACAAGGAGGCATTCGTCGAAGAGATCAGGGCAGGCGGCTATGGCGGGGAGGTGTTGGTTGCAGACGATCTCGACTCGATCACTGTGTGACCGTCCCCTCCGTCAGACTGAGAGCCACTTCCCTGGCCAGATCGGCGGCCGTCGGCGGATAGAGGATGAGACTGTACAGATCACAGCGCTCATCAGGGGACAGAGCCCATGCGACAGCCCAAAATCCATCTTCCAGCGGTCCAAGGGCAGCCGGCACGCCATCCAGAATCGTAATGGGCTCGATGTCAGCGGTGAACTGCTCCGGCGGTAGGGCGCCCCGGATGAGCACCATCACCGGATCTCCGGAAGCGTCATTGCGCATACCGGTCCAAGCTCCAGCGATGATCGTGAACTGATCGAATGGTACGTCTGCGAACGCCGGTGTCTCATCGACGGCCTCCGGGGGGAGAACCGTCGGGAAGAACTCAGCCGGATCGCACAAAGGCAAGACCTCGGTCGTTGTGGTCGTTGAAGGGTCAGGGGCAGTGACGGCCGTGGCGACGATCGAGGTCGTCGGGGGGATCGTGCTCAACGGCTGGATCGTGCTCGAGGAGTCCGTAGACGCCACCCCGCACGCAGACGCGACCAACAAGAGGCAAACCAGCGGGTATCGCATTGGCAGCACGCTAATCGGTGGAGTTTCCATGACCAGGAACCGCCTGGCGACTCGCATTCCTCGCTTCCCTGGCTGGGCTGTGCCAGACGCGGGTGCGGATGACGATGCCGAGCCCGATAAGTTCCAGGACGATCCCGATCGAGCCAGACAAAGCGAAACCGAGTTGAACGGCCTTGGTTGCCACATCAGTAGCCGGCGCGGATCCTGACAGCATATCGCGCACCAGCTCGACGTCTCCGACCCTGGACCCAACAACGGCCAGCAGAACGGCGCCGCCGATCGCGGCTCCAACTGTGAACCCCTGAATCCTCGCGAACTGATGGGCTGCCGATGCCCTCCCGATCTGGTCTGCAGAGGTCGAAGCTCGCAGGAGGGTCAGAGCTGCGTTTGTCGCCATTCCGAGACCAAACCCGACGCCCAACGAACCTGCGAACACAACCCACAGCGGAGCATTCACGCCCGCGCCGATCGCCATCACCGCCATGGACGGAATGATCGTCGCGAACCCGACGAGGATCATCGCAGACTCAGATCGCCGATCGAGCATCCGGCTTCCGATCATGGCCCCAGATGTCCACCCAACGGTGAAGAAGAGCAGCGACCATGCGGTCAGGGCTGAGCTACCGCCCCGACCGGCCCGAACGAAGAACGGGAGGTAGGCATACATGGTGAAGGCGCCGGCCAGGACGAGTCCGATTCCGGCAGCCAACCCAACGAACGGCTGCCTCGCGATATGTTCAATACGCACCACGGGATTGGGGGCCAGCCTGGCGTGCCGCAGGTACCAAAGGCCGCTGGCCACCGCCGCGCCTGCCCACAATGAGGATCGCCAATCGAGTGCGTCAACACCAAGAACGGTCGCAGCAGCAATGGTCGCGATCGCCAAAGCCCCCCTTACATCCACGCGAGGCGAACTATCTCCCACCGGGCTCGGCATGACTCGCCACCCCGCCACAAGAGCCAACAGTCCGAGGGGTAAATTGATGAAGAAGATCCAACGCCACGAAGCGAAGGTCAACAGTCCGGCCGCCAACGCAGGTCCAGCCACACCCATAACCCCCCACACGACTGAACTCGCGGCGTACGCACGCCCAATCAGATGATCCGGGTATACCAATCCAACAGCAGTAAGGGCGATGGCCACCAAGAACTCACCGCCGATGCCCTGCACCAACCGGAGAACAACCATTGTCGACAGCGTAGGCGAGAGGCCCGCTGCGAATCCTGCAAAGGCAAAAACGAGCACGGCCCATCGATAGGTCGCCCTCACGCCGTAGGCATCGACCAACGGTCCGGCGATCACAGTGGCAACGCCTGATGAGAGGAGGTAGGCGGTGATGACCCACGGGAGGAGTCCCACTCCTCCAAGATCGCCCGCAACCTGGGGAAGGGCTGCCGATACGGCCAACCCCTCGAACGCCGACAACCCCACAACCATGTAGATGGCGAACCCGGCCGGCAAGAGCTCGCGAGAGATAACCGATCGAGGAATGTTGGACATCGCAGCACGCTACAGGCTCAACCGCACTTCAAGTCAAGACTTGACTCAACAGCCGGCCAGGGGCACGAACCTCTGAATACGATGCGGGTAACCAAGGAGGAAAAAATTCGGGACGTGAGACAGCGAGCTACCGAGACGATCGATTCGATCGAAGCGGAACTCCGGGAGATATCGGAGTGGATGTACGAAAACCCCGAACTGTCTTCGGAAGAGCACGCCACCTCCGCCCGACTGGCCGAGTTCCTGTCAATCAACGGATACGATGTCGAGTACCCGGCCTACGGATTGGATACGGCCTTCGTCGCTCGGTCAGGCATCGACGGCCCTCAGATCGTCATCTGCGCGGAGTACGACGCCCTTCCGGGTGTTGGCCAGGCCTGTGGCCACAACATCATCGCCGCTGCCGCGCTCGGGGCGGGTGCCGCGATCGCACCGATCGCCCGCGAAATGGGAATAAGAGTCTCCGTGCTCGGGACACCAGCGGAAGAAAAGACCGGAGGCAAGGTCGATCTGATCAACGCAGGCGCCTTCGAAGGCGTCACCGCGGCAATGATGATCCACCCGGCGCCGCTCGACGTCCTCGACCCTGAGGTTTTGGCAGTAACTCAGATAGACGTCGACTTCTTCGGCAAGGACTCACACGCCGCGTTTGCCCCCCAGCTAGGGGTCAATGCGCTAGACGCCTTCGTTCAGTCGTACGTCAACATCTCGACGCTGCGCCAGCACCTGTACCCGACTGACAAGATTCATGGAATCATCACCCAGGGTGGAGATGCGCCGAACATCATCCCAAGTCACACCTCGTCCTCCTGGTACATAAGGAGATCGGAAGAGCACACGTCTGAACTCCAGTCAC
>CALCCX010000450.1 GCA_937900165.1 uncultured Acidimicrobiia bacterium
GGCTGAGCAGTTTTTTGTGTTTTAATGATACGGCGACCACCGAGATCTACACTCTTTCCCTACACGACGCTCTTCCGATCTGATTGTGGACGGCCAGCCGATCGTCGAACCCCAGCTGGCGCAGTCGTCGACCGGACCACCGAGGTAGGTATAGACGTTTCTTTGGGAACTTGGTGTGCCGTCAGAATTCGCCTTGAAGATCCAGAGCTCCTGAACGTTCGTCACGTCGGCCGCAGCGACAAACGAGTCGGTAATTGCGCCGAGGATGAGACAGTCCGCGTCGATGTCATCTCCAACCACCGCGCCCATCCTGGCGCCCTCTCTGGTGGCGTTGGACACGGACAGCCAGTCTTTGAAGGCGAGGCCGAACTCGCTGATCCCGATTATCAGGGCGAAGAGAATCGGCATGACGATGGCGAATTCCACCAGAGTCGCACCCCGATCTTCATCCTTGAGGCGTCGTCGCATGGGAGCCCGGGTCCTTTGTAAGCACAGAGAGTGATTGAAATAACGCAGAGAGTGGTTTCACCGTACCATAGAAAACCAAACCTGTCAGCCGTACGAATTGACCTGTCCCTTGGCCCAACTGGGGTCTCATTCCCCGTTGCCGGCCCGTAAATTGCGCCAACGTCTGGCGAGTTCGGATGCTGGAGGTGTTTCTTCAGGCGATCCAGAGGGGTCTTCAACTGCTTCTTCCGGCTCGTCGCCGAGGCCTTCAAACCCTAGACCTGCGGCGCCGATCGGTTCTTGGTCCCCCCGGCTTGTTTCGGACAAGGCCGACAGGACTTCGCGTGTTTCTTGTTCGGAGAGCTCTCGATTCCCGACTGGAGCCAGATCTGCCTCCAGATCTGCCTCCAGATCTGAATCTTGATCGGGTTCGACCTGCGGTTCCGGATCGGATTCGGGCTCTGGAACCTCTTCTGCCTCCGAGGTGACGGTGTCCTCGATCTCAGGCGTGAGATTCTCGTCTGGTTCCGGCTCGTCTTCGACCTCTGCTTCCGGCGACGGATTGGCGGCTTTTGGATCGAGGAAGATCTCCACGAGTTTGTCTTCGACCAGCCTCGCCATCACCCTGGCGGCAACGATTTCGAAGACGTTCAGCCGTTCTGCGATCGCTCTGACCGAGTTGCCCTCGCCAAGCGCTGCAAGAGCGTTCCAGGAAGCACCGTCGAGCGAGATCTTCTGATCATCCTGGACGCCGGTGACCATCCGAAGTGGGGTGGAGGTGGTTCCGACGATGGCTTCGATCCGTTGCCATTCCTTGAGTTCTGCTTCGGCGGCCGCCAGCAGTTCGTCGACCTCGAAGGGTTCTTTGATTGGCTCTGCAGGAGAGACTCCGTTCTGGAAAACGAAACTTCCGCTCGTTTCTCGGCCAAGACGAACCAAGACCTCGACGATCTGGAGCCGGAGCACTTCGCTGAAGAGTTCCGGGTCGTCGTCGCTGACCTCGTCGAGGCGGACCCGCCGGCGATCTTCTGCTTCGCGGCCTTCGCTGCCCTGGCCCTCTGTGAAGTCGTCAGACTCGCGGGTGGTGGCATACGAAATCTTGCCTTCGATCAGGTAGACCCTGCCCCGCACGACATCGCCGTACATATGCAGTACGCCATCTTTGGCGCCCTTGGCCAAGAGCCGAAGTACGTCTGGAAGTGGAAAGTCTTCGAGACTTCCGCTGAGTTCTGACATCTGCGACCCCTATTGCCCGACACGTCACGCCACCATCATCACTGAGAGTGGTCGTTTTAATATCGGCGTGGGCGCAGCACCCTAAAGCAGTTGGTGCGCGGTCGCCGGGATTTCTTACGACCCGTTAGGGATGACGTGAACGGGAGCGCCGACGACGTAGGCACGCCAGGTGGTCGTGTCGTTCACCCCGCCGGCGAATACGTAGTTGACCTTCCACCAGCAGGCGGCACACGTGTAGGTGTCTGATAGATCCATCTCGAGCTTGACCCAGTCACCGTTGTAGTTGGCGCTCCCGCTGTTCTGCGCGAAGAACTCGCACGGTGTCTGAACGCCTTGCGAAGTCCACGTTGAGCCGCCAGAAGGTCTGGTCGACATGGCACACGATGGGTAAGTGTTGCCGTTCGGGTCCTTGATCTGCACCGTGCCCCCTCCGGGAGCATCACCTGGGTCGTAGAGTTCGACTACGAAGGTCTTGCCCCGATAGATGTCGTCCACCTCGGCCAGGAAGAAGTCGGTGGTTGTCCCTGACGCGTTGTTGTAGAGCGACATGTCACCGATGGCGTAGAGGCGAGCGCCTCCGGTGGCCCGAAGCGAGTAGCGGTTCAAGCCTGAGTCCGGCCCTCCGCCGGGTGCCGCCACTCTGATCTGCAACACGTAGATGCCGTCGACCGGGTTGGGAATACTGCACAATCCTTGGGAGCTGAAGCTGTACGGGTCGGTCTCCAAGATCTGAGGCTGGACTCCGACTGTTGTGGAGCAGATCAGCGGGTTGTCCGAGATGTCGAGAGGGGTGGCATCCGGGCCGAACAGATTGATGCGAACGTTCGGTCCGCAGGGAACGCCAGAGACTCCCCAATCCTCGCAGCCACGATCCCCGGTGCGGATGGCGTCGCCGGTGCCTTGCACTGGAGAGTCCCACCGGAACTCGATGTCGTTGAATTCAACCGCGAATGCCGATCCTCCGTTGGCCTCTATTCCATATAGATAGCCAGCGGGCCGATAGTCCGGGTTGATGTCGCAGTTCACGTTGCCGCTGGGTCCCGAACTCACCGAACAGCGCGACGAGTACGCGTCGCCCATGCGAGTGTTGGTGTCCCGTCCGTGGATGTTGGCCCAGAAATTCGGCTGTCCTGAGCATCCAGGCTGGTCGGGGTCGCACGAGTTACCGAACTGACTAGAGGGGCTGCCGAGGGGCAAGGGAGGCAGATACTCGGCAGTTGACTCGCGAGTGATTGTTTGGGTGTCCATGCCGAAGATGGACAGGAAAAAGAGGTCGATGGTGTCGGTGATTTCGACTCGCATCCGGGTGTCGAAGCCGTCTGGTTGGGGGTCGACGACGACGAAGGTGTCCAGGTCGGGCAGGTAGCCGTTCTTGTCGGCGATGTCGAGGGCCACTGCGGTGGCGGCGGCCACGTCGGCGGGTAGTTCAACGACTGAGGAGAGTGCGGATGCCTCCGCCGCCCTTTGCACGCGGCTTGAGTTGACGTACATCCAACCCAGATCCGTCGCGAAGGCAGCCATTCCGATCAATACCACCAAAGCCATGGTCACCAGCGGGAGGACCGCGCCGGCGTCTTCGGCGAGTCGTTCGAGTTTGGCTTCGATTTTCTGTCTCATGGAATGCAGGTCCCTTGGAAGTCTGGCTCTAGGCGGATGGTTTCGGTGTCTGACCAGGTCGGGTTGGTGCCCGACCAGAAGTCCACGACCCAGTCGTGGGTGAAGTTGATCCGGATCCCGATGATGTCAGGATTGGTCAGACACGTATTGCGGCTTGCCTCTGGGTAGTCGCATGGTGTTGCGCATACCCAGGTTCCCGGGGCTACCTCGGTGTAGCGGGTGAGTGGCCCCTGAGAGCCGTCCGGGTTGACCTGGAAAACCTCGATGGTGACGATGGTCGATCTCGCTGCGCCG
>CALCCX010000451.1 GCA_937900165.1 uncultured Acidimicrobiia bacterium
GCGGCGCCTGTCCGATCTCGCCTGGCGATCACAGGCAGCGGAGCCTGGTTACACCCCAACCGGGCGAGCGCGGCGCCTGTTGCGTCTCGCCGTGCCCCGCTCAATCTCGTCCGACACGCCCCCGAGCCGGACCGAGATCTCATCTGCGGTTGGTCGGGGACCTGCCACATCGCCACTCAGCGTGGAACGGATGACGTTGATGTGGTCGAAACTCGAACCGCAGCACGCGCCGACGATGCGAGCCCCTGCCCTCACCGCGAGCTCTGTGTAGGCAACCATGTCCTCGGGTCCTGATGGGTAGCTGAGAGCCTCGTCCTTGTAGAGCGGGATGCCACAATTGCCCTTGGCGACGACGATCGCGTCTGGAGCGACAGCGGTGATCGCCGAGGCCGCCTGCACCACATCAGAGGGCCCGATACCGCAGTTGGCTCCGAGGGCGACCGGCGCTGTGTCGTGTCCCAGCCACCAGTCGGCGAATGAAGCTGGGGCGATGCCCATCATCGTGTGGCCGTTGGTGTCGAAACTCAGCGTTGTGACCACTGGGATACCACGTCCTGACGCAGCCTCCACCGCTGCGGCGAGTTCTTCCCACGATGAGATCGTCTCGATCCAAAGGACGTCAACGCCCGCTTCGACTAGAGCGTCTGCCTGTTCGGAAAAAATTTCGACACCCTGATCGTGGGTCAAGGGCCCGAGCGGTTCGAACAGTTCGCCGGTTGGTCCGATCGAACCTGCCACCGCCACTTTCCTGCCGGCACCATCCGCCACTTCTCTGGCGACCTCGACTGCTGCCTGGTTTAGTTCGCCGACCCGGTTCTCCAGACGATGCAGGCCTAACCTGGCACGGGTGCCCCCGAAGGTATTGGTGAGAATGATGTCTGCACCGGCCTCGACGTAGCCGGAGTGGACCTTTGAGATGAGGTCAGCCTGTTCGACGTTGAGGAGCTCTGGACATCCACCGGTTTCGAGGCCAAGCTCGAACAGCGCGGTGCCCATTGCCCCGTCCGCCACCAGGACCCGGTCCTCGGCAAGTAATTCGGTGAATTTCGATCGTCGTGCGGTGCTCATTGGTCTGACTCCTTGATGAGCCAGCAGCGGTGACGAAAGGAAGCTCGGACGATGCCCGTGCGGCGGTTTGCGGATCGTCGCCTCTAGGCGTCGCTTTAGCGGCATTTCGTGAGCGCCCGCAAGCTGACTTCAAATCGGCGCGTATTCTTGTTGTCGGCTAATAGTACATGAGTCGAAGGAGTTTTGGCGAGGTCGTGGGTTTGACTGCCCACTTGATCAATCCTTTCCTACAATCCTGCGGCATGTGGGTCGGGGGCCGTTGGTGGAGTAGGGCATTGCTCATGGTGGCATTGCCTCTTGTGGTCGCTCTCCTGGCCCTTGGTGCCTGGTGGGCAGATAGCCTTGGAGCCGCCGGCGGAGTGGTCCGCAACACGGAAATCGATGGTGTCGGGGTTGGTGGTCTTGGCGAGGCCGACTTGCGCTCTGCGGTCGAAGATCTTGCGGTGGACCTGTCGGTGGTGACCGTTCGGGTTGACCTTGGCGACGATGTTCTGGAGGCATCGGCGGAAAAACTCGGCATCACAGTCGATATCGAGTCGACTCTGTCGGCAGCTCTGGCCGTCGGCGATGACGGACCTGTTGTCACGAGAGCAATCGAATGGCTCAAGGCATTTCGCACACCCCATGAGGTCCAGGCCAGGTTCTCTTTTGACGAGGCGATCGCCCGCCAGACGCTCGAGGCCGACCCGCGGATGGCCGATCGGCTACCGGTCGAACCGGCCATTGAATTCGACGATGGAAGGCTGGCCGTTGTCGCTGCGGTCCCGGGCCGCACCCTGGACGTCGATGACATCGTGGCTCGCCTGGGCGCCGCCGCGACCAGCGGGTTGCCAGCCGAGATCAGTTCGCAGTGGGTGCCGGTCCAA
>CALCCX010000452.1 GCA_937900165.1 uncultured Acidimicrobiia bacterium
TTTGTTTTTGTTTTCAAGCAGAAGACGGCATACGAGATATATCAGTGTGACTGGAGTTCAGACGTGTGCTCTTCCGATCTTGCCAGGCGCGGAGCGCAAAGATCGTGCTGCCCTCGTACACGAAGACAACGGTCGAGCCATCAGGGAACAGGGCCTCCACCCGCCAAAACTCATCTGGGCTCGGGCCATACATCTTAATCGTTGCGTCATCGAATCCGCCGTTGTCAACAATGTCTCCACCCTCGCAGATGAGCGTTACCTCTTGGGACCAGGTGAGCTCTACGAGATCAATCGACGTGGCGGCTGCTTCGTTGCCACCAATCCCGCGTACCACCCAGGCGACACCTCCGAAGGTCACAACCAGGACCAATGCGGCAAGCACCGCCCGTAGCGGTCCGGTAGTCGCTCGCCTGTCACGAACCGCGCTCGATTGAGGGATCTCGTCCCAGGCGGGAGGCTGTGGCGCCCGATCAACCAGTGTGTCGAAAGCGGTGCGGAAGCGATCAGTCATCGATAATGTCCTCCAGTTTGTTGCGGGCGAGATGGAGATATCGGCGCACGGTGGCCGGCCGACATCCCATCAACTCCGCAGCCTGGGACGCCGTGCATCCGTGCCAGTAGACGAGAAACGCGGCCGCCCGCTGCCTGGGTGGCAATATGCCGACCAGTTCGAGGGTCAGGTCGAGATCGTCACGCACGGCCGGGTCCCGACCTTCAGAAAGCGGGACCAATGGTCGCCGGACACGGGCCCTGTGGCGGCTTCGAACCTCGTTCAGCACGGCTCGCATCAAATAGGGCCTAGCGTCGCGGATCCCCGATAGCCCACCCCGCCTGGCGAGCGCCTTGGTGACTACCGTCGAAACGATGTCCGCCGCCTCATTCGGCCCGGCGAGCGCGGTCGCATAACGAACCAGGTCGCCGGCCAGCGACCGGTAGATCCTGTCGTCACTCACACAACATCCACGCACGGCGGACACCAAGCGTTGCACAAAGTTCTGAACCGAATCAGCACAACTGACTCGTAGGCAGTTAGCCCGTCACTCTCCGAAGGGTTGCGATCCGACGAAGATGGCCTCGCCAGAGGCGGAATAGATCGTGTATGCGATCAAGCCGTCGAATAGATCACCGTCGTCTGGGTCACCATCCGAGAACTCGCCAACAAACAGGGCGAGCCCTCCACGGGGACGCTGCCACAGTCTCACCCCGGCCGTCTCGAGAGCGACCACAGACGCTTCAGGCGGCACAGCCAGGAGGATTGAGTCGGGAAGGTCACTGAAGCTTTCCAGAACGGTTCGCCCATATGCGAGGGGCCCGGTTCCGTCGCTACAGCCCACACCAGATACTCGGATGCTGTCAGCTAGGAAACGAACCTGGCAGATTCCGTCGACAATCAGATGGTCCTCGGAAGAAGGATGGTCAGCGGCATCGCTGTGGAATGGCCCACCGACCACCCCGACAAACGATGACCCGACCCGCCCGCCAAGGACGAGGGGGCTCAGCTCGGTCATCCATTGGTCGCCAAGCGCCAGAGAAGCACCAATTTCATCACGCGCGAAATCGCTCCAGGCCTCCCTAATGCCCTCCTGGGAGACGGATTCAAGGATCTGTTCCTCGCCAAGCCCGCTTGTGTCGAAATCGGGTTCTGGCCCTTGGGCCCCTTGGAGGATCGAATTGTCCGGCCCGTTTTCGGAGGCATCAGCTACTAGCGCCTCGTACCAATCTCCCATAGAGATACCGACAGCCAGACTGATGTCCCCGCCCCGCGTACGCTGAACAGGCGACGAGGCAGCTTCACGTGTGTCTCCCCGGAAAACGACTCCGCCGCCAACCGTGGCGAAGACGATGATGGCCGCCGCAACCGCCACCGTCAGACCGCCTCGCCGGGACCGCGCCCAGGTTCTGGCGGCAGCAGACGACTCCCATTCCTGCCATTCGGGAGCCGCCGGGGCCTCGTCGACGTATTGGCCCAATGCCCTGCGAATCTTGGTGCGCTCGTCCGTGGTCATGGTCATTCGAGTGTTCCTTTCAGGGATCTGTGGGCGAGGTGTAGGTAGCGCTTGATTGTTCCCGGTCTGGCTCCCATCAGATCGGCCACCTCGTCGACCGGGAGGCCTTCCCAGTAGCGCAGGTACACGGCTGCACGTTGGCGGGCCGGAAGGCGAGCCACCGCTTGCACGACCGCCCAGTCGGGCTCGGCGATCACCGTCGAAGCAGGATGAGTGGGCAGCGGATTCGACCTTCGTCCCCGCAACACCCCCCGAGACTCGTTCAGGACTGATCGGAACAGGTAGGCTCTCGGCTCATCCAAAGACGAAAGCTGGCGTTTGCTCAGCACGCGAACCATGACCGTCGACACAACATCTTCCGCCTTGTCCGGCCCGACGAGCACCGCCGCGTAGCGGACCAGGTCGTCTTTGACCTTTGTGTAGATGGCCTCTTCTTCCACCGTCATAGCAATACCACGCGCCAGCCCTCCGAAACGTTGCATCGACCCGACTTGCACAGCGCGAGACTCGTGGGAGACTCGGACGCATCGTGTCTGGGCTCCTCACAACTGTTCGTTCACGGCTGACGAGGGCCGCCGCCAGTCCCTTCCGCCATGCAGATCGGAAGAGCACACGTCTGAACTCCAGTCACACTGATATATCTCGTATGCCGTCTTCTGCTTGGAACAAAAAAAAAAAACAAACAATACCAC
>CALCCX010000453.1 GCA_937900165.1 uncultured Acidimicrobiia bacterium
TATATGTGTATGGTGTTGCTTGTGAATGTTGCT
This sequence comes from uncultured Acidimicrobiia bacterium, assembly GCA_937900165.1. Taxonomy (GTDB): domain Bacteria; phylum Actinomycetota; class Acidimicrobiia; order Spongiisociales; family Spongiisociaceae; genus SZUA-232. Next base: position 34 of record CALCCX010000453.1, read on the forward strand.
GAGACGGTTGTGTATCTGGGGATTGTTATGGCGGTATCTTATTACGTATCTTATATGGGGGTGGGGGTGGGGGTGGGGGGTGGGGGGGGGGTGGGTTTTTTTTTTTCAAGCAGAAGACGGCATACGAGATATATCAGTGTGACTGGAGTTCAGACGTGTGCTCTTCCGATCTGCTCTGAGCCGAACCACCGCATGAAGAGGTAGGTGGACAGGGCGTACAACACGGCCATGACCACGAACGGCAATCTGAAATTGCCGCCGTCCATCAGCGAGGCTCCAAAGAACCCGGCGCCGGCGGCGAGGGCGCTGCCGACAAGGGCCGACAGGCCGGTAAAGGTCGCTCGTTCGTTCGGATGCAACGAATCCATGGTGAAGGCGTCGTACAGCGGTCCAGACATGTTGAAGAGGGCGGTTCTGAGCATGAAGGCCACCGCAGCGAGCGAGACGACCGTCTCGGGTGTAGCCAACTGAGGTGAAAACCCGAGCAGCAGGATGAACGGAATCGCGGCAAACCGACTCAGCCAAATCGCCCGGATCGGCCCGAGCTTTTCCGCCGCAAATGGGGCGGCAAATGCGGCAACCGCCAAAACCAGGAACCCGAGCGCGAAGATGGTTCCGATCTCACCCTCACTGGCTTGACCATCCTCTGCCAAGAACACGTTGGTCAGCCTGATCACAAAGCCGCCTCCGAGCGACAGCAGCGCCCCAACCATCACAAACTTCTTGATCAAGTCGGGTGAACGGACATTTCCCAACAGGCCTGGTCGATCTGGGGACTCGGTTCTGGCCTCGGCGACTTCTGCCGAGACGTATGGGCGCATCATGAGAGCAGGGATCAGGGAGGCAAACCACCACAGTATGCCGATGTAGGTCGCCCATCTGAAGGCATCGAGCCTGTTGAGGGAAGTGACCGTCTGTAGCCACGCGGGGAAAAACCCGGCGACCAGGGCCCCCAACATCGCGGCGAGTGTCCTGACACCCTCTCCGACGCTGAACAGGTGAATTCGTTCAGACGGTTCGGAATTTTCGGCCATGAACGGTGCTTCGGTGACGCGATGCAAGGCACCGAACATCGCAGCGAAGGCCGAACCGATCAATATCACAGATTCGTCCAATGAGCTCACCTGCACTATCGCGAAGATCGCCCCGCCGCCGTCGCCGATGATGAAACCCCACCGGCGATCGATCCGGTCGCCCAGCCATCCGGCCGGTACCGCGGCCAGTGCGCCGGCGATTCCCTGAACCAGCAGCCGAAGGCCCACGAATTGGATCGAGAATCCGGCTGCCAAGAGGTACAGATTGAACACAACTTCCCACGTTCCGTGGATGACGTCCATACCGAAAATGTGGAGCAGGTACAGGCGAGCATTGCGGCTGAATCTCGCCATGGCGTCGGCGTAACCGCGAAGTCCGGTCTGATCGGTGGAAGATTGGGATTGTTTCATGTGACCACCGTAGAACCTCAAGTGCGCATGAAGTCAAGCCCCTGGGCCGCCGACAAGATCGGCGGTGGATCAGAGTCTCGGTCTGGACTAGCAACGAGTCTCCGACTAGATTGTTGGGGAATACGGAAATATGACAAGGGTCGACTCAGGTTACACCTACAGGAACGACTAAGAAGTCGAACAACTGAGCAATAGACATTGACCCAGCCGGGATCGGCCGGGCAAGGAGGAAAAGAACATGGCCAAAGCTGTCGGCATCGACCTCGGTACCACCAACAGTGTGATCGCGGTCCTCGAAGGTGGCGAACCAACGGTGATCCCCAACGCCGAGGGCGCCCGCACCACTCCATCGGTGGTGGCGTTCAAGGACGGCGAAGTGCTCGTCGGAGAAGTCGCCAAACGTCAAGCGATCACCAATCCCGACAATACGATCCGTTCGGTCAAACGCCATATGGGATCCGACTGGAGCGTCGAAGCGGAGGGCAAGACCTACACCGCCCAGGAAATCTCTGCCCGCATTCTCATGAAACTCAAACGAGATGCGGAGGCATACCTCGGCACCGAAGTGACCCAAGCGGTAGTAACCGTTCCTGCCTATTTCAACGATGCACAACGTCAGGCAACCAAAGAAGCCGGCCAGATCGCCGGACTCGAGGTCCTGCGGATCGTCAACGAGCCAACCGCGGCCGCGCTGGCCTACGGGCTCGACAAAGAAGACGCCGACCACACGATCCTCGTATACGACCTCGGCGGAGGCACCTTCGATGTCTCAGTACTCGAGATCGGCGACGGCGTGTTCGAGGTCAAAGCCACATCCGGTGATACCAGCCTGGGTGGCGACGACTGGGACGATGCGATCATCAAGTGGCTCGTCAAGGAGTTCAAGAACGAGAGCGGCGTCGATCTCGGCGCAGACCGCATGGCTCTCCAGCGCCTCAAGGAGGCAGCGGAAGAAGCCAAGATCGAGCTGTCTACGGTGCCGGAGACCGAAATCAACCTGCCATTCGTCACTGCAACAGCCGAAGGTCCGCTCCACCTCCAGAAGAAGCTGACCCGCTCGGAGTTCCAGAAGCTCACGGAAGATCTGGTCGAACGGACCAAGGGTCCTTTCACCCAGGTGATCAAGGATTCCGGCATCAGCGTTGGCGACATCGATCACATCGTGCTGGTTGGTGGATCCACCCGGATGCCGGCCATCACCGAAATGGTCAAGGAGATGACCGGTCAGGAAGCCCACAAGGGCGTCAATCCTGACGAAGTGGTCGCCTCGGGCGCTTCGCTGCAAGGTGGGGTCCTGACCGGTGACGTGAAGGACATTCTGCTCCTCGATGTCACTCCCCTGACTCTCGGCATCGAGACCAAGGGGAACATGACGACCAAGATGATCGAGCGCAACACCACCATTCCAACCAAACGCTCAGAGGTGTTCACCACCGCTGAGCACAACCAGCCGGAGGTCGAAATCCATGTCCTTCAGGGTGAGCGGGCCATGGCCAACGACAACAAGAGCCTCGGCAAGTTCCGGCTGACCGGAATTCCGCCGGCGCCGATGGGCATGCCCCAGGTGGAGGTGACGTTCGACATCGACGCCAATGGCATCGTGTCGGTTAGTGCCAAGGATCTGGGCACCGGCCGTGAGCAGGCAATGACGATTACAGGCGGCACCGCCCTGGCCGGCGACGAGATCGATCGCATGGTCAAGGACGCCGAGCAGTACGCGGAAGAAGACGCAGCCAAACGGGAGCAGGCCGAAACTCGCAACCAGGCCGACCAGGTGGTCAATCAGACCGAGAAACTGCTCGAAGACCACGCCGACAAGCTCGAAGACGACGAGAAATCGACGATCGAAGAAGCCATGGCGGACCTGCGCAAGGCTGCGGAGGATGAGGAAGCCTCTACGGAGGACCTCAGGGCGAAGATCGACTCGACGATCCAGGCCTCCCAGGTACTGGCTCAGAAGATCTACCAACAGGAAGCCGACGAGGACCTACCGGTCGGCGAGCCCGTCGTTGATGACGCCGAGGACGATGACATTGTCGACGCCGAGATCGTCGATGAGGGCGAAATCGAAGACGATGCCGAGTAGCGGTCTGGCGGGCGGTGGAAAGTGAGCGACCAATCTCATCTCGATGAGCCAGACGAGACGGGTGGTGAGCTCGAACCCGAGACCACCACTGTTTCTGACGAGGAGTTCGAGATTCCCTCAGACCCGGCCGAAGCGGTACCGGTCCTGCTCCAGGAGCTCTTGTCCGCACGGGCAGAGTCGGCTGAGCTACTCGACAAGTGGAAGAGGGCTAGCGCAGACTTCGAGAACTTCCGCAAGCGCGCCCAACGAGACCAGGCGGTGGTAGTCGAGCGGGCAACCGAACGCGTGCTGTCCGAATTGCTTCCGACGCTCGACAGTTTCGATGCGGCCGTGGCATTCGAAGCGGAAACGGCGAGAGAGGAACAGCTGCTGACCGGTGTGCAGAGCACCAGGAACCAACTGTTGGCGACTCTGGCGTCTGCTGGACTCGAGCCAATCGACGCCCTCGGCACGGAATTCGATCCGGAGTTACACGAGGCAGTGCAGGTTGGTCAGGGCTCCGGAACGATGTTGGTCACGGCGGAACTCCGCAAGGGCTACCGGCTCAATGGCCAGGTCTTGAGGGCGGCGCTGGTGTCGGTTGGCTATCAGGGAGACGAGGCCCACGAATGAGGGCCGAGGAATGAGTCGCGAATGGATTGAGCTGGACTTCTACACGATGTTGGAAGTGACCCCTGACGCCGAATTGATCGTCATCAAACGCGCATACCGTAGGCTCGCTCAGGATCTGCATCCAGACGCCAACCCAGGTGATCGTGAGGCAGAAGAACGATTCAAGGACATCGCAAGGGCCTACTCGGTACTGTCGAGTTCAGGGCAGCGCTCGCTCTACGACCGGATGCGGGCCGGCGCCGATCCAGATCTCATTGCCGAGGCAGCCGGGTTCGAGACTCTCGAAGACTTGGCCACGGCCAGCGGAGCGATCCTGGGTCGTCACATCGTCACGCCGGTCACGGTTCCCCTCGGTCATGTCGTGAAAGGTGCGTCGGTCACGGTCAAGGTCGACGGACGGGCCGACGAAAAGGTTGACATCCCGGCCGGAGTCACCGACGGCGAACTCATCCGCCTCGAAGGAAGGGGAAACACCGAGAATGGCGCAACCGGGGACCTCATTCTGATCGTCCAAGTCCCCAGACATCCAACCTTCGGCCGTCAAGGAGACGAGATCACCACTCGGCACGAGATCAGTGTCTCCGAGCTCTCAATGGGAGTCACCACCATCGTCGCCACCCTTCACGGCCCCGTGTCAATTCTCGTCCCACCCGGAACCATCGCGGGAACCGAGATCAGAGTTGAGAGCTACGGAGTGCGACACGCCGGTGGCCGATCAGGTGATCTCATTGTGACGCTGGCTGTCAAGGCCAACGACCGCATGCCGGCGGACGCAACGAGAGGCTCGTTCAGTGGCTTGATCGAGACGCTCGACGAGCGAGACCTCGACGTGATCTCGACCATCGGAGAGCTGTTCGATCCGGCAATCCACGAGGCCGTCGGGAGGGTCGAGCCTGGTCAAGGCAGGCTCGTGGTAACCGGCGAAGTCCGGCGAGGGTACCTGGTCAGAGGCCAGGTCATTCGGCCCGCCCTGGTCACTGTCGCGTATCGGGAAGAGGAACAATCATGAATCGCGATTGGGTCGAAAAGGATTTCTACAAAACACTCAACGTATCGAAGGACGCGTCTGACGCCGAAGTGAAGAAGGCGTATCGCAAACTCGCCCAGGAGTTGCATCCGGATGCCAATCCTGGAGACGGGGCCGCCGAGGAGCGGTTCAAGGAGGTCTCCGAAGCCTATGCGACTCTGTCCGATTCCGACAAGCGCAAAGAGTACGACCAGATCCGCAATATGGTCGGCTCAGGTGGATTCGGCGCCGGACCTGGCGGATACGGAAATTTCGGTGGCCAGCAGGTGAGAGTCGAGGACCTGGGCGACCTGTTCGGCAACGTCGGCGGACTGGGTGATCTCTTCGGTTTCGGAGGCGGTCGGGCATCGCGGAGTTCTGGGCCTCGGCGTGGAGCGGACGTCTCAGCTGTCCTCAACCTGGGTTTCGAGGACGCAGTTCAGGGAGTCACTACATCGGTCAGAGTGACGGGCGACGCCGCCTGCAGTCGCTGCCACGGCAATGGGGCCGAACCAGGAACCAGCGTCGACGTTTGTCCCACCTGCGCGGGTACGGGAACTGTCGCGGCCAACCAGGGTGTCTTCTCGTTCTCCAACCCGTGCCCACAGTGCCGAGGCGCAGGCTACATAATCACATCACCATGCTCGAAATGCCGGGGAACCGGCCACGAACGGCGCTCGCGCACCATCAAGGTCAAGATCCCTGCGGGTGTCAAGAACGGATCCACGATCCGGATCAAGGGCAAGGGTTCGCCTGGTGCCAACGGCGGCCCGGCAGGTGACCTCCTGGTCCGCCTCGAGGTGAGCAAACACCCGATCTTTGGACGACGCGACCGCAATCTGACTCTGACGTTGCCAATCACCTTCACTGAGGCGGCGCTTGGCGCCAAGGTCGAGGTTCCGACCCTCGCCGAGGTGGTCACCCTGAAGATTCCCGCCGGAACCAAATCCGGCAAGACCTTCAGAGTCCGAAAATACGGTGTTCCATCCACCAGAGGCAAACCCGGTGATCTACTCGTGACTGTCGAGGTCACCGTTCCGGAAAAATTGTCGCGATCGGCCAAGAAAATGCTCGAAGAGTTTCGAGACATCCACGAAACGGACGATCCTCGCTCTAGTCTGAAGGCGAGCTGACATGGCGACAGACCCGAGAGAACGCAAGGCCGTATATGTGATCTCGGTCGCGGCGGGCCTGGCCGGGATGCATCCCCAGACCCTGCGGATATATGAGCGGCGGGGCCTGATCGAACCGTACAGGACTCCCGGCGGCACCCGCCGCTACTCGGACGACGACCTCGCCCACCTCGGCCTCATCCAGGAACTGACCGAACAGGGCATCAACCTCGAGGGCGTCAAACGGATCCTGGCCCTGGAGGGCGAACGCGCAAGGCTCAAAGCCGACAACCAGCGGTTGAAAGAAAAGTTGGCCGCCGCCGAATTGAGCCGGGACCGAGCTGTTCGCGACGTACACCGTTCCTACCGACGTGACATCGTTGTCCGCCGCCAGGTCCTCCCCGACATCCCCCGCCGCGACTTGTTGAAAGGCTGATCCGCCCTCAACCATCGGCTTTGAACCGCCGACACCTTCCGAACAGCCATAGAGGAACAAATGCGATGCTGCGGGTAATGACCGCCAACCTATTGAACGGCAGGGGCCGACCGGACGCGTTGGCCCGGCTACTCAACGAGTATCAGCCGACCGTCTTCGGCGCGCAGGAGCTGTCAACCAACCAAGTATCCGTGATCGAGCAACATTTTGGCTTCGGCGTGGCCAAGCCAAGCGCTGACAACGATGGCAACGCGTTAATGGCGACCAGCCCCATCCAGGTGGAGGTTCTCGCCCTCAGGCACCGCAGTGCGTTGCGAGCCGAAATCGTCCTCGATGGCACACCCATCGAGATCATTTCGATCCATCTCGCCAATCCGATCGATGGATGGAGGGGAAAGTTCCCGGAGCGGCGTAGCCAACTAGACACACTGGAGCCAATCCTCAAACGGTCGGGACCACGCATCGTCATCGGCGACATGAACTCGACGCCCTCGTGGCCCGCCTACCGAAGATTGTGCCGCCACCTTGAAGACCCGGTTGCCGACCTCGCGGAACTTCAAGGGACCAAGCCGGCCAAGACGTGGGGCTATCGCCCAGGTTTCAAACCCCGGCTTCGCATTGACCACGTACTGACGGTCGGCTTCCGGGCGACTGGGACCTGGGTTCGCGAGATCGAGGGCTCAGATCACCACGCAGTGATCGCGGATCTCGAGCTGATCTGACCGCTCCTTCCGACCCTCGGCGGGCTGATCCGCACGGATGGCCCATTAGCCCTAAGTCGGTGGATCCAGGCTTACGTCGAACCCGAGATCGGTAAACCATTTCGAGTACCTGGCCGATTGAATCAGTGAGCCACTCCGGCAACCTGAGGGAACCCATGGTCAATCGCAAGCAACAGTCGGTGGCTGGGCGCCTCTTTTTGATGATTGCCGTGTTTTCGTTCATCTTCTTGCTCCTACCTCTGATCATCCCTGTCTCTGGTTCTGAGGGGGTAGATGCAGCCGAGTTGGCCTCCGATGCTTCTCGCTTTGCGACCATCGAAGGCCTGGAAGTCCACTATGAGCAAACAGGTTCAGGCGCAGACAACGTACTGCTGATCCATGGTGACGGAGGCGGAACCTTCAGCTGGAGTCCGGTGATGGGTTCCCTCGCCGAGATCGGCACGGTGACCGCATACGACCGGACCGGGTGGGGACTGAGCGAGCGACCGAATGTTGACTCGTCCACTGTCGAAAACCCGTACGACGCCGCCGCTCACTTTCGCCAGTTCATTGGCCTGGTCGAAGAGTTGGGGATCGACGAATTCGTGGTCATCGGCCAGGGAGAGGGAGCCAACCTGGCAGTTCGCCTTGCCAGAGCACTTCCAAACAAGGTCAAGGCGTTGGTCCTGGAATCACCGGTTATCGAAGCCACCGATACCAGTGTGCTCGCCACTTTCCGACCGATTCTGCGCTCCCCTCAAATCCGCAACCTGGCGCCCCTGTACGTCAGACAGCAGTCCAACAGTCTCGCGTTTGACTTGGACGCTGCGTACTTTCGGCCCTCGAGAATCACCCAAGAGATCCGCGACGCATACGCAATCCAAACCACAGCCGTCAATTGGGACGTCGCTATGTGGGAAAACACCGTCGCCCCCGACCTTCCAGATGTCTCCAGTGAGCTGAGAGTGATATCCGCACCGGTCCTGGTGGTGGCAGGAGCGGGCGACCCGATCGTGTCGCTGACGAGGAGCGAGGCGATCGCCAACGAAATCGGCGCCGAACTCGCCACCATCGCAGCCTGCGGCTACATCGTGCACGAAGAATGCCCGGACGAATTCATCGCAGCAGTAGTCCCCTGGCTGGCCGCCAATTCCTAAACGACAGCTACAGCCCCAGACGATTGTGCAGCAACGCCGAAGCTCGCGGGCTTACGGCCGCAGGCCGAAACCGGCGTCGACCGTATCCGGGGTGATCGGATCACCACGACAAGTGCGTCGGGCCTATGGTCGT
>CALCCX010000454.1 GCA_937900165.1 uncultured Acidimicrobiia bacterium
CCTACACTCTTTCCCTACACGACGCTCTTCCGATCTGACCACGAGTTCCCTTATGCCCCTGCTGATCCGCTACAACTCCGGACTGAACATCGCCGACAACGGACTTGCGCTTTCGGCTTTGATGGATGAAATCGTCAGTAGTTGGCCAGTGCCAGTGGAAGACGTCTCGTTCGTCGGTCATTCCATGGGCGGTCTGGTGGCGATCACCGCTCTGTCCGCGGCAACCGACGCCGGTCACAGCTGGGCCCGCCTGGCTCGGCATATTGTGACCATCGGCTCACCTCATCTGGGAGCGCCGCTGGAGAAGGGCGTGCACCTGGTGTCGACGGGCCTCGATCAAGCACCCGAAGGCAGGCCGATCAGCGTCTTCCTCGAGCAGAGAAGCGCAGGTATCAAAAGTCTCCGAACGGGGGGCGATGACGGCGCCGCTGATCCCAGCCACCAGGTCGAATTCCACTTCGTCGCCGGTGCAATCACCAAGGAATCTGACAGCTTCATCGGCAAGATTCTCGGCGACCTCATCGTTCCCGTGGCCAGCGCCACCGGGCGGAGTCGGACAAGGGTCCTGGAAGCCACTGATGTTCGAGTCCTGGGAGGACGCAATCACCGTGAGTTACTCCACGACCCCGAAGTTCACCAGGACGTTCTGGGTTGGCTCACCGGCAGGGACGTTTCCAAACGATGGCCTTACGCAGCTCTGCGGTAGGCGCCGGGACGGACACCCATCACCCTGAGAAATGCGTTGCTGAAAGCGGCCTCAGTGGCATAACCCACCTGCCGACCAGCAACTGCGACCGAATAATCCTCGTCGCGAAGAAGCTTGGTTGCAAGGTGAATCCTCCAGCGTGTCAGGTATTCGGCCGGAGTCTCACCCACCGTCTGTCGAAACCTGGTGAAGAATGCTGATCGGGACAATCCCGCCGCTTCGGCAAGCTCTCTCGCAGTCCACTGATGCTCAGGGTTGCGATGGATAAGACCAATCGCCTCGCTGATTGCCGGGTCCTTGAGGGCTCCAAGCCAGCCGACGTCGTCAGGTCCAAGCTGTGAGATGTAGGCCCGGAGGACATAGACGATCAAGACATCGGTCAGCCGTGCCACGACTATCTCGCTCCCGGGTACCGGATTGTCGACCTCAACTGCAATCAGTTTGATGAGACTTTCAACCACACTAGAGATTTGCCCATCGAGATCATGGACACGGAACATCGCCGGCAGCATCGAGAACACCGGATGTGCCTCTCCGGCATCGAATTTCACGCTTCCACAGATCAGTGATGTCCTTGACCCCCCTCCTTCGACGACGAGATGGCCCATCCCCCTCTCGTCGACACCAGTGAGCAAGCCAATGGGTCGATGAGGACTCCCCGGCACATCGGTGATCAAGTGATTGTCGCCAAACGGGAACATGACAACGTCCCCGGGTTCGAGTTCCAGCGGTTCACCATGGTCAGCCAGTTGAACCCAGGGGTGACCACGAACAACGGCATGAAATATCCCTGTCGACATCACACCCGACTCCACCCCAAAAGGAGCCGACAGGGCAGCCCGTGAGAACACCGACCCTTCCATTCGGATCGAACTCAAAATATCGGTTAACGCATCAGGCATAACTCATCTGCACTTTTCAATACGAATTATGGACTCTCGCCTATTCTCACGTACCTCGGTGGAGATTACGGTTTGGAATCGATCGAGTCAATAGACAGGAGAAGATCATGGGAAAAGTCTGGGCGGCAACCATCGCCAATTTCTTTCTACCGGGTTTGGGTTATCTGATCGCCGGTGTGAAGCAAGGACTGGCGTTGTTGTGGTTAGTAGGCGTTATCGGGTTGACATACGTCGAATTCGGTATCAAAGAGTCGGAGCCGACTCTCTACGGGATCATGTTCGCCAGCGTGCTGATCATCAACCTCGCGTTCGCCATCGATGTCTATCGAGTGGCACGAAGTGAAGTTGTCGCCACCGAGCAAGCGGTGGCCTGACACGAGTAAAGGCATCCATAGGCGCCGGCCGGACGACCAGTTGCACCGACCCGCTCTTGGCTTCGTTTGGGCTGTGAACGCCAAGATCACTCGATCACTCCCCAGCGGGCGGCCAACAGGAGGGCCTCGGTCCTGCCGCTCACCGACATTCGGTTGTAAAGACGCCGCAGTCGCCGATACATCTCACGTTCGGAGTAATTGAAGCGACTCGCCAGGCTGGCGACCTTCTCACCATGGGCCAGGGCGCGAAGGTATTCGGCGTCGATTTCGGAGAGCATGCGCAGGTCGATGTTGCTCAAAGACGACTTCATCATCGAGCGCGCCATGCCAGTGGGGATCACCACCTTCTTGTCGTTGGCCGCCTCGATGGCGAGGACAACCTCGGCTGACGATGAGAACAGACCTACCGACCCGGTGGCCCCGGCTCGCAGGGACGCTGCCACTCTGTCAGCGGTGACCGGGTCGAGCAGAGTGACCACGGCCGCGTCGGGTGACCCTTCTCGCAGGTCGACGACCAGATCGAGATCTTCGGGCTTGCTCACCATGAGCAACAGGATCTGCCCGGAGTTGCCATTCAGCCACGACTCCACGTCGGTGACTGACTCGATGTCGTAGTCAGAAGACCGCAAAGCATCGGCGAGACCGGTCACATAGACCGGCGGTGCGTTGAGAATACCTACCTGCTTCTTCACCGTCGCCCCCTTTGGCGATTCAGTCCCAGCAGGCCCCCGCTGCAACAGACACTACTCATCTCTGGCGGGTCCCTGACAAAAGGGGGCGTAGCACTGCCAATTGGGGCAGTCGACCGACTCTCTCTGTCATTGTCTCGAGCCGAGACGAGCCGTAGATCTCTAGAGGAAGCACGTCGTCGATATCAGGGGGTGATCACATGGCAAACGTCGAGGAGATCCGGCCAACGGCCAAGGGTGCCAAGCGCGGGTCTTCAGGAGTCAACGTCGAACGACTGCAGAACTACTTCAGGCAGTTCGGCTACTTCGACAGTGGAGTACACGCAGAGTTCGGGATGCGACCCGTAGGCGCGGAGCCGATGCCCTACCAGTTTGGTGAGTTCGATGAGCACACCGAAAGCGCATAGTGCAACTTTCAGCAGCGTTTCGGTTTGGAAGTAAACGGCGAGATCGATGGGCCCACCCTTGCCCTGCTTCAGATGGATCGATGTTGCCTGCCCGACCTCGTTGAATACGTGCTCCAGGGCAACAAGTGTACAAGCACCAGTCTGAATTATGGGCTCGCGTAG
>CALCCX010000455.1 GCA_937900165.1 uncultured Acidimicrobiia bacterium
AACACAATGAGCTAATGTATGAACCGTAAACATTTTGTTTATTTTTTTCTTCTTTTTTGTGTTGTGTTTTTTTTTTTTTTTTTTCAAGCAGAAGACGGCATACGAGATATATCAGTGTGACTGGAGTTCAGACGTGTGCTCTTCCGATCTTGAGCGCTACCAAGCGGTCTCCGGCCGGGTGGCGCCGCAAGAAGGCGAAGCATCCCTCGGGTCCCGGGAACGTCTCATAGCTGCCCGACCGCAGGGCAGGGTCGGCACTTCGGTAGCCGAGGAGCGTGCGGTAGAGGTGCAGCATCGACCGGGGGTCGTTGGCCTGGGCCGCGACGTTGCGAGATTCGGAATCTGAGGTCAGGGGGAGCCAGGGGTCGACCGTTGAGAATCCGGCGAAGGGACCCTCGTCCCACTGCATCGGGGTTCTTCCCGGATCTCGACTACGCGCTGCGCCGAGGCGGAGGCCCTGAGGGTCGCGCAGCCGAGCTTGCGGTATCACCCCATTCTCCATCCCGAGCTCATCTCCCTGATAGAGCGTGGGTGTACCCCGTAACGTGAGGAGCAGCATCGCAGCTATCCGCGCCTGGGCCGTGCCCACTCGCGAGGCCAGGCGGGGTGCGTCGTGGCTTCCGAGCACGTAGCTGGGCCACGCCCAGTCAGGAAGGGTGGCTTCGAGGGCTTCGACGGATGCCTGGATGGCAACCGCGTCCCACGGCTGTTCCATGAGCCGAAAGTTGAAAGGCAGGTGGAGCTCGTCGTCTTCGCCGTAATAGCGCACCCAGCGTTCGAGGGTGTATCCGAGTTCGCCGATCGCGCAGACGTCGTCGTACTCGTCAAGAACCGACCGCATCCGACGCAGCACCTCGTGAACATCGTCCTGATCCTCGTTGTGGACGTGATGCTGGCGCCCATAGATGTCGTTGACGGGAAGATCGTTCGCCGCCGCCGGGTTCGCGGGATTGTCCCGGAGCGCGGCGTCCTTGAGGAGCCAGCCGATCACGTCCATGCGGAACCCGTCGACGCCTCTGTCGAGCCAGAACCGCAGCACATCGAACATCGCCTCCTCGACCCGCGGGTTGCGCCAGTTCAACTCTGGCTGTTCGGGAAGGAACTGGTGCAGGAAGTACTGGCCGGTGGCCGGGTCCAGCGTCCAGGTCGGGCCCCCGAACGGGCTGCCCCAGTTGTTGGGGAGAGATCCATCTGGCTTTGGGTCCCGCCAGATGTACCAGTCCCGCTTGGCGTTGCTCCGGCCGCCGGCTGAGTCGACGAACCACCGATGTTGATCCGACGTGTGGTTGGGCACATAGTCGATGACGACTCGGATCTTGCGACGATGAGCTGCGTCGACCAGTCGGTCGAAGGTTGCCAGATCACCGAAGATCGGGTCCACATCGCAGTAGTCGGCCACGTCGTATCCGAAATCGGCCATGGGAGATGGGTAGAAGGGACTGATCCAGATCGCGTCGATACCGAGCGATTCTCCTCCAGCGCCGGCCAGGTAGTCGAGCCGATCGATGATGCCGGCCAGGTCGCCGGTCCCATCGCCGTCGCCGTCCTGGAAGCTCCTCGGGTAGATCTGGTAGATCACGGCCGTCTGCCACCACGGCTGATGGTGCGCCGACGGGGTGGATTCGGCGATGTCTGGTTGGTTCACTTCGCCCCTGCTCCGGCCATTTCTGCTGATCCACCGACGGCCTCGAGCTCGGCGTCCACCGCCAGCAAGGTGAGAAGCGCCACCCAGGTCATGGCTGCCGCTGCCAAGGGCAAGGTGAGCAGGAGCGCGCCCGCGAAGGTCAGCACGCAGAGTATCCCGACGCCAAATCCGCGGGCGGGACGCCGCACGACGAACAAGGCGCTGTTGCGCAATGTGGTCCCCAGCCTGGGTTTTCTGGCCGCAAGCCAAAACGGCCAGTAGAAGAGGTTGACGATCAACCAGCCCAATCCGACCACCCCCCAGGTGACCCTGACCAGTGCCCAGAGCAAGCCGGCTTCGCTCTGATACGCCCAAAAATTGCCGATGACGACGGTGGCGACCGCCAGATTGAGTCCTCCCCACAGCAATGCCGGAAACGCCACCGAGCGCAACGCACGCCGGGCATCGCGCAACCCGATGACTTCGTCGTCGACCACCCTCCTGGCAAGGGCGTAGACGACTGCCGTCGCGATAGGTGCTGTGACTACTGGCAGTTGAAAGAGGAACCAGGCGATATTGAGTAGCAGGAGTGACCCGAATTCGCCCCACCACAGCCGAAGGGAACGCCGTGATAGACCAGCAACGCCACTGACGCCCGGCGCGCGTCTAACCGTCATCCCTTCAGTCCTGCGTAACTCACACCCTCGATGTAGTAGCGGCTAAACGCGAAGAACATTGTCAGGGGAACGATTGCGTTGACCATCGCCCCGACGAGGGTGATGTTCCAGGCGGCCGTGTATTGCTGCTGGAATACGCTCAGTGCAACGTTCAACACCCACATGTCAGGGGTGTTGAGATAGAGCAGAGGAGTGAGGAAATCGTTCCACATCCCTTGGAACTGGAGGATGAACAGTGTCAACAGAGCCGGTTTGGCCAGGGGAAGCACGATCGTGTTGAAGATCTGGAAGAAGGAGGCGCCATCGATGAAGGCCGACTCCTCCAGCTCTCGTGGGATGGCCTTGAAGAACTGGGTGAGCAAGAAAATACCGAAGGCATTGACCAACGATGGGATGACCAGACTGTAAGCCGTGTTCACCCACTGCATCTTGGCGATGACGATGAACGCCGGGATCAGCGTCACCGCGCCGGGAATCATCATCGAGGCGAGCATGAATGCGAAGATGAAGTTGCGGCCGGGGAAGCGGAGGCGGGCGAACGCATAGGCGGCCATCGCGCTGAAGAGCACCATGATGAACGCCCGCACCGTCGAGAGCAGCGCCGTGTTGTAGAGCCATCGGCTGAACCGTCCACCTCCGGCGATCACCGCGAAGACCTCGAACAACACCGTCGTCAAGCCACCGAGAAGCAACGCCGCCACCATGGCGAGGAGCACCCGACCCCAATCGGGCTCGGACATGGCCAGGACTCCGACGCCGATCAGAGCGATGACGAAAAAGGCGGCGCCGACTGTGAGTTGGAGAAGCCGACCGTCGAAGCCGAGCCCGACGTACCAGGCGGCCATGGCGCCGACGAGGAATGCCAACCCGATGGCGGCCGGAAGCCCGATCCGTCGCGGGACTCCTCGCCCCTTCGTTTCGCTCGACATGCCTCCAAGCAGAAACGCACCGAAGAAGACCAGCATGCCCGCCATGAGGCCGAGAGATGTCGCTCCTTCGGGTCGGGGCCGGCCGCCGAAGTCGGTGCTGAACAGCTTTGGCCAATTCTCGAACAGCCACTCGGCCGGCAGGAAGGAGGGTGGCCAGGCGATGATCTCGGCGTCCGATTTGAACGTCCCAAGGAACGCGAGGATGAATGGCGTGAAAAGGACAAGGCCGATGGCGGTGAGCAGCAGGTAGAGCAGCGGTCGGCGGACCAGCCGGACGACTCTCGCGGTCCACTGCCTGTCTTTCGGCGCGGGTATGCCAGGGCCCATCTCGGTGGTGTTTGTTTCAGAGACTGGCACTAGTACATCTCCGTTCCGGTCTCGATGAAGCGACGCTGAATGAGCGTGAACACGAAGATGATCGCCGCCAACACGAAGGCCATGGCGCTCGCGAAACCCATGCGCGGTGGGCCCAGGACGCCGAGAGCCTCGATGAAGATGAGGTACACGGGAGTCAAGGTCGTGTCGAGCGGACCACCGGCAGTCAGGATCTTCACCTGGTCGAAGATCTGCCACGTTCCGATCGTGCCCAGCACGACGATCAGGAAGATGACCGGCCGCAGCATGGGGATCGTGATCATGCGGAACCGCTGCCATCGCGAGGCTCCGTCGATCGAGGCCGCCTCGTGCAGGCCGGGTGGGACGTCCTGGAGGGCCGCCAGGAAGATGATCATGAAGGTTGGGGCCGTCGTGAATATGTTCTGGAACATGATGGCCATCCAAGTCACGCTCGGTCCCTGGAAGAACCAGTGCACGTTGGAGATGTCACCGCCGAACGCGGCCGCGATACCCTCGAAGAGGCCCGTCGGGTTGTTGAGCCACTGAATGGGTTCCCAGGTGGCGCCCCCCAGGGCCCACAGCTTCGTGAAGAACAAATTGATGTACCCGGTCTTCAGGTACATCCAGAAGAAGATCATCGTGATCACGACCGACGACGTGACACTTGGGGCGTAGAAGACGGTCCGGAAGAAGCTGCTTCCCCGGATCTTGGCGTTGAGGAGGACGGCCAGGCCAAGGGCCAACGCCGTTTGAGCGGGGACGACGATGACTACGTACCAGAAGACGTTGCCGAGCGACCGCAGGAATTTGGCATCGCCGAATGCCTTGGCGTAGTTGTCGAGTCCGGTCCATTCGGGGGCTTGAAACAGGTTGAACTTGGTGAAGCTCACGTAGATGGCGAAAGCGATCACCCCGATCGTGAACACGAGGGTGATCAGCAGATACGGCGCGATGAAGAAGTAGCCGGTCAACGCCTCGGTTCGTGCCCGACGGTCGCGCAGCATTCGTCGCCACTGCCCAGGTTGGCGTCGAGTCGCCGAAGTCCGGGTCGTGTCCGTCATAGCCTTTTCTCCGTAGGCCTGGCGGGGCCAGGCCGTGGTCCCTCACCGCGAAGGGTGAGGGACCATATGCCTGGGTGTCCGGGGGAGGAAGGATTCACCCGGGGTCAGCCTCCGGCCTCGTCGAGCGCCGTCTGTGCCTCCGCTTGAGCCTGGGCGAAGGCCTCATCGACGGTCTGGTCGTCGAGATAGATGCGAGCCAGCGCCTGGTTGACGGCCTCATTGACGCGTCCCGTGTTCGGGCCCCAGTAGTTGACCTTCGACAGGGCCCATGTTCCGCCGATCGCGATGGCGGCGTCGTTCTCGTTGACGACGAGGTCGATCTGCTCTGGATGGGTGCTGTACGCGAATCCGGTGGCGACGATTTCGCCCTGGTTGGCCGCGCCGGTCACGTAGACCGTGAACGCGGTGGCTGCCAGAGGATACTTCGTTGCGGCGTTCACGCCGATCCCGTTCGTGAAGATGATGTCGGCCTGGCCAACGGGGCCGGTCGGCAGGGGCACTGCCTTCCATTCCACATCCGGGAAGTCATTCTGCAGGAAGTTGACCATCCACCCACCTTCATAGGTGAGTCCAACGAGTTCCTTGCCGATTGCCTCGCCACACCATCCGGCGCCGACGCCTGCGGCTTCCACGAGGGCACCGCTGTTCATCATCTCGAGGATGAACGTCGCCGCCGCCTTCACCTCAGGCGTGTCGAGGGTTGCCGTCTTGAAGTCGTCACTCGTGAACGAGCCCCCGTTGCCGAACGCCCAGGGTGCGAACCGTGCCCAGTCGGCGTTCTGGCAGAAGCCGGCGAATTCGGTGTTGTCGGCGATCGTCTGGGATGCCGCGGCTAGGTCGTCCCATGTCCAGTCCGCCGTCGGCTCGTCGATGCCGGCCGCCGCGAAAGCTGCCGGCAGGTACACGAGTCCGAGTGTGCCCCAGTCTTTCGGCAGGGCGTAGGTGGCTCCGTCCTGAGTGAAGATCGTCAGCAACGTGGGGATGAAATCATCCCTGGAGGTGCCGGCGGCGGCCATCGCGTCGTCCAACGCGAGCAACTGTCCCGTGGGACCGAATGCCGTCATCAGCTGATCGTCGACGTAGAACGCGTCAGGTGCTGTGCCGCCGGCCATCGACGCCTTCAGCTTCACCTGAAAGTCGGCAGGGATTGGCTGGTAGTCGACCGTGACCGCCGGACATATTTCGTTGAATCGTGTGATCGAGTCGCGATATATCTGCTGCTCGGTCTCGTCACCCCAGCCGGAGAACACAATGAGCGCGTCCTCTTCTACCTCGGTGAAGCAGCCCGCCTCGGGCGGGAGCGTCGTTGGAGGGGTCGTGTCACCGGCAGTCGTCGCGGTGGCGGCGTCGGCGGATGTCGTTGCCGTCTCCGCGTTGCCATTGCCCCCACATGCGGCCGCCACGAGGGCCATGACTGCAAGAAGCAGCGGCCAGCGTACGCGTTTCGTCATCCGGGTTCCTCTTTCTCTTGTCATCCGGGTTCTCCTTTTCTCGGTCGTCGGGGAACCGACCCAGCCTCATGCGCGTTCGAGTTGTTTCGCTCGCGGATGAGCAGGGCGTTGAGTTCCCCTTCGCGGGTGACCGAGGTAACTGTTGCCTCGCGGGGTCGGCACCGCTGCTAATTTGCGGTCCGGTCCGCGAGCGCGGCAGCGCTCTCGGCCGTCGGCGGAGTCGTCCACTCCTGCTACTTACACGGCGTGGACGGCTCCGTTGAACTTGGCTGCTATTCATGGTCGGTCTCGTGGCGTCGCGGGCCTGACGAATTCATGACCGGTGCGGGCGATTCGTCGCAGCCGCAGGAGCTGCGCACGATCAGCTCGGTCGCCAGCGTCGTGCGAGAAGATACGGTGATGACATCTTCGAAATGATCGAGCAGAACCCGCCCTGCCCTCCGGCCGATCTGGACGATCGGAACCCGCACCGTCGTCAACGGTGGATCTGAGAGCGCCGCCCATGAGATGTCGTCGAAACCGACAACGGCGAGGTCTTCGGGGACGCGCCTGCTCAGTTTGGCGGCTTGTCTGATCGCGCCGATGGCCATCGCGTCGTTGACGGCGACAATGGCCGTTGTGTCAGGCCAGGCCTCGAGCACTTCGATGAGCGCAACGGCCCCGGTCGCGATGGTGGTGTCCTCGACGCTGACCACACGGGGTTCGAGTTCGGCAGCCTTCATTGCATCGCAGTAGCCGTCGGCCCGCCCATCGCTGCTGACCCAACCCGGCGTCCCCCGCAACAAAGCGATCGAGCGGTGCCCGTGGATGTCGATCAGATGGCGCGTCGCATCCCGACATCCCCCGGGGTCGTCCGCGGTGACGGTCGGGATCGCCGTCTCCCGCAGCGCGTTGTCCACGAGGATGACTGGCATGCTCCGGCCGGCAGCCGCCAGAATGAACTGAGGTGGGATATCCGGTCCAGCGGCCACGAGGGCGTCAGCTCGTCCTTCCTGCAGGACGGGGAGAGTCCCCGGCCCGGCCCTGAGGTCCTCATCGGACAACGTGAGGAGCAAGACGCCGTAGTGCTCGGCGGCCAGTGTCTCCTCGAGACCGCGCATGATCCCCGGGTAGAAGGGATCGACGCTCAGCGGAAAGTGATGCCGATGCACGGCGAAGACGACGGTGCGAGTCGTTGCCGTAATGAGGGCTCGCGCCGCGGCGTTCGGCCGGTACGACATTTCCTGAGCGGCTGCCACGACCTTGCGGCGCGTCTCTGCACTCACACCCGGCTTGTCGTTGAGTGCCCGCGATACGGTGGCTGTCGATACGCCGAGGTGGTCGGCAAGTTCGCGTAGCCTCAACATCCCATCAACTCCGTAAGGTGTTCGCAATCGCTTGCGCTATCTTTGCCGCCCGTGTTGCAATTGTCAACGGCCACCTGACCGGGAGCCTTCAAACAGATGCTCATAGATCGAGTCGATCTGGAATCCGTCGATACCAGCGGCGAGGAGGCGCTCGAGATCCTGGCGCGCCAAGTCGATGTGGGCATGAATTGGATAGTGAAATGTGTTGATCGCAGCGAACGTCAACGCTCCGCTCTGGCGGAGTGCCTGCACGGTCGTCCTCGATAGGTCGTGCGCCCGCCCGATCCAGTACTGCCCCTCGAGCGAGATCGTTCGCCCACCAGTGACCTGGTGCAGGTCGTGGTCCGAGACCGGGAACATCGCAGTGTCGGCCAGGTACTTCTGTTCGAGCGGATGGTTCCAGGTCAAGACGGCGCCCCCGAGATCATGCTCCCGCAGGAGAAGACCGATGGTCGCAAAGAACGTCTCCGAACCGATCGAGTCTCCGAACGTCTTGAAGTCCAGCATCACCCCCAGTTCGAGCGACCGACACAGCGAGAGTCCTTGGGACAACGCTGCGATGGGCTCGTCACTTGCCCGGTACCGAATCGCCGACAGTTCATCGCTGGTCAGGTCCCGGACAGATGCGTCGACACCGCAGCTGGTCAGCAGGTTCCCCTCCCGGCCATGGAACATCACCGGATGTCCATCCCCGGCCTGCTGAACATCGAGTTCGACCATGTCATACCCGTGGGCGGCCGCCAGCCGAATGGCCGCCAGCGAGTTCTCCGGTGAGGATGGGGTGATCACCCCACCGCGATGGGCAATGAGCAGGGGATGCCGGGCCCGGACGCGTGAACGATCATCTAGATCGATCAAACCACCGTCCCTCGACGTCTTCATGCGGACCTCTCTCAACTGCTCGTGTACTCGAAGCCTCTGTGGATCGGTGGCCTTCTCCAGGCAGTCTGGTGGAATCCGTACGCCGGGAGGGCTCAACAGATCGCAGGGCCAGGTGCGGGATCGCTGTGTCGTGGACCCAAACGCCATTTATCAATGAGGTCCTGGCGGGTACGGTGGATCATCATGGGATACGAGGTTGTCAGGCTTGAAGCGGATGGTGCGGCTGGAATGGCCGCAGGCATCGAACAGATCGCTCGTGGCGCCTTTGCGGCGAACGCCGACTTCGGTACTCCGGAGGGCGCACAGATGATTGCCAGGGCCGTGGTCGGGCATGCCACGAACGACGGCTACCGATGCTGGGTAGCCATAGGTGAGGGAGGGAGGCCGATCGGATTTGCCTACGGGTTCCGTTCGTTCGAGATCGGAAGAGCGTCGTGTAGGGAAAGAGTGTAGATCTCGGTGGTCGCCGTATCATTAAAAAAAAAAAGAGCGACTACGCCTCTGTGTGACCCCAGCCTCGTCTGCATGCTGCCACTCG
>CALCCX010000456.1 GCA_937900165.1 uncultured Acidimicrobiia bacterium
TTCTTCGTCTTGTTTTTTTTTTTTAATGATACGGCGACCACCGAGATCTACACTCTTTCCCTACACGACGCTCTTCCGATCTTGGCTCGTCGACTTCGCCCGCAAGCGCAAAGAACGGTCCATGTCCGAGCGCCTGGCCAACGAGATCATGGACGCGTCCAACAACAGCGGCGCGGCCATCAAACGCAAAGAAGACATTCACAAGATGGCCGAGTCCAACAAGGCCTTCGCCCACTACCGCTGGTAGTCACAGACTCCACCTGACAAGTCCATAGCGACCGA
Organism: uncultured Acidimicrobiia bacterium; assembly: GCA_937900165.1. Lineage (GTDB taxonomy): Bacteria > Actinomycetota > Acidimicrobiia > Spongiisociales > Spongiisociaceae > SZUA-232. The sequence goes on from CALCCX010000456.1 coordinate 283, forward strand.
GACACCGAAAGACGCAGAGATGAGTAACGCAGGGCAAGACGCACTGGCACACATTCGCCAGTACCCGCTGAGCCGAACCCGCAACATCGGGATAATGGCTCATATCGACGCGGGCAAGACCACCCTGACCGAACGCATCCTCTACTACACCGGTCGCACCTACAAACTCGGCGAGGTCCATGAGGGCGGAGCCGTGATGGATTGGATGGAACAGGAACAAGAGCGCGGTATCACCATCACTTCGGCCGCAACCACCTGTGAGTGGCACGAGCACAACATCAACATCATCGACACGCCGGGCCACGTGGATTTCACCGTAGAAGTGGAACGTTCGTTGCGAGTGCTAGATGGAGCCGTAGCGGTATTTGATGCGGTGGCAGGCGTGGAGCCGCAGTCCGAGACCGTTTGGCGCCAAGCCGACCGGTATGCGGTTCCCCGGATTTGTTACGTCAACAAGATGGACAGGGTCGGTGCGGACTTTTTCGCGACCGTCCAGTCGCTGGTGGATCGACTCGAGGCGAACCCTCTCGTGATGCAACTCCCGATCGGGGCAGAGGCTGATTTCGTCGGAGTCGTCGACCTCGTCGAAATGCGCGCCCACGTCTGGCAGGGCGATGATGGCCGCCATTGGGAGACAGTCGACATCCCAGCCGAATACCTCGACCAGGCCAATGAGTCTCGGGGAAAAATGCTCGAACAGGTTGCAGAGGTAGATGAAAAATTGCTCGAGAAATATCTCGAGGAGATAGACATCTCGTCCTCTGAAATCAAGGCAGCCGTTCGGTCCGGCACCTTGCACCGGCTGTTCACCCCTGTGTTCTGTGGCACGGCCTTCAAGAACAAGGGTGTCCAGCTACTGCTGGACGCGATCGTCGACTACCTTCCCAGCCCCGTTGATCTCCCCGGTGTCATAGGCTTCAAGCCGGGAGACGAATCCAACGAGGTGGTCAGGGAGCCAGAAGACAGCGAGCCTTTTGCGGCCCTGGCCTTCAAGATCATGAGTGACCCTCACGTCGGCAAGTTGACATATTTCAGGGTCTATTCGGGACATGCATCGAAGGGTGACTCGATCATAAATACGACCAATGGCCGTAAAGAACGGGTCGGTCGCCTTCTCAGGATGCACGCCAACTCCCGCGAGGACATCGACGACGTGTTCACGGGAGACATCGTGGCCGTTGTCGGTCTCAAGAACACCACGACCGGCGATACGCTGAGCGATGCCAAGAAGCCGATTCAGCTCGAGTCGATGACGTTCCCGGCCCCGGTCATCTCCGTGGCCATCGAGCCGAAAACGAAGGCCGATCAGGAGAAACTGTCCGAGGCGCTCCAGCGTCTGTCCGAAGAGGACCCGACCTTCTTGGTGCGTAGCGACGAAGAGACCGGCCAAACGATCATCGCCGGCATGGGCGAGCTTCACCTCGACATCCTCGTCGATCGCATGATGCGGGAGTTCAGGGTCGACGCAAACGTCGGAAGGCCACAGGTCGCGTATCGCGAGACCATTAAGAGGGCCATCGAGGGCGTCGAGATCCGATACATCAAACAAACCGGCGGCAAGGGTCAATACGCAGTCGTCAAGATCAGTTTGGAACCGACTGGGCCTGGAGGCGGGTACGAGTTCATCGACAAGATCAAGGGTGGTCGCGTGCCGAGGGAGTTCATCCCGTCTGTAGACGCCGGCATCGAGGGAGCCATGGACCAGGGCGTGTTGGCCGGCTACCCGCTCGTCGACATTCGTGCCGTGCTCACCGACGGAAACTCTCACGACACCGATTCGTCAGAGATGGCGTTTCGGATCGCCGGTTCCATGGTTCTCCAGGAAGCCGCCAAACGGGCAGGAGTCAAGCTGCTCGAGCCGGTCATGGAGGTCGAGATCGTTACTCCTGAGGAATACATGGGAGACGTGATCGGCGACCTTTCCTCTCGGAGGGGAAAGATCGGCGACATGGATCAACGCGGCAATGCCAGGGTGGTTTCCGCCCAGGTGCCGCTATCGGAGATGTTCGGATATGTAACCGACCTTCGTTCAAAGACGCAGGGTCGAGCTACTTCGACTATGCAATTTCATTCGTATCAAGACGTACCTGAGCAGATTGCTCAGGAGATTGTTGCCACCGCTCGTGGCGAACTCGCAGGAGGGTAAGAATATGGCCAAGGAAAAGTTTGAGCGTGTGTTGCCGCATGTGAATGTGGGGACGATGGGTCATATTGATCATGGGAAGACGACGTTGACGGCGGCGATTACGCGGGTGTTGTCTGAGCGGGTGGCTGGG
>CALCCX010000457.1 GCA_937900165.1 uncultured Acidimicrobiia bacterium
GTCTCCGATCTTGAGGTCATCTCCGAGGAGGAAGATGGCCACCTGTGGCATATGCGTTATCCGGTAAAAGACAGCAAGCAATGTCTGGTCGTTGCCACCACCCGCCCGGAGACCATGCTCGGCGATACCGCCGTCGCCGTCCACCCCGAGGATGGACGCTATAAAAACTTAATCGGCAAGACCGTAGTACTGCCTTTGGTGGGACGCGAGATTCCGATTGTGGCCGATGACTATGTCGACCCGGAATTCGGTAGCGGTTGCGTCAAAATCACCCCGGCCCACGACTTTAACGATTACGAAGTGGGCCAGCGTCACGACCTGGAGAAGATCAATATCTTTACCGTCGATGCCTGTATCAACGACAACGCGCCTGAGGCCTACCGCGGCATGGATCGTTACGGCCTTGTTCACCGTCCTGTTTCTTCGAGGTGGAGCACCAGACGTGGCGGTCGAAGAAGATGAATCTCTCAGCGGAATAGACGTGATAGCCGAATACGTGGACGCTCTGAACGATGGCGACCTCGTCAGGGTACGAGAGCTCACCGACCCGGACTCTTACGAACTTGCGGACGTGTTCGATGAACGGCTGCCCCGGTTCTTGGAGTGGAGACGGCTATCCGTCGCGGAGCGGGTGAATGATTGCCGTCTTCTGGAACTCAGGTCGGTTGGCGATGCCTACGAATGTGATTACGAACGTGAGGACGGACTCTCGGAGCGGTTGGGCGCGCCCAGGTTCAACGGCACGGTTCGGGTTCTGGTAAATGGGGCGACGATCTCGTCGTTCCAACGTGAGCCTTTCGTCGAGGATGAGGCCGACTTTGCCGGAGACACGTTCCAAGCTTGGGTGACCTCCGTCGATCCGGAGTTGGGAGCTCGGCTGATGGCGGCGTCCTTCGGCCTTGGGGAGGACGACTTCGAGCAACTGTTCGGCGAGGTGTTGAAATTCGCTGACGAGTTCATGACGCTGCCTCCCGAGGAGCGGTCTGTTCCCGACAGCGATGATTTTGGCCTGGCCCAATACTGGTTCAGCCACACTCGGTTGATGCGTCTGAGTCCGCAACTGTGGCGCGACCGTCTGGATCGGGCGTGTCTCGAGCGTGTGTGGGACGGCGACATCGCTCGAGGCCTTGCGGAGGAGTTCATGGCCGAGGACGCCGCCTATCTCCTCTTCCCCGAAGGGGGACCCCCATCCGTCGATGACGGCGCTCTGGCGCTGTGGCTCACGGCTGCCGACTACTGCCCGGACGATTTTCCGCCTGGCGCCATCGAGGCAGGCCCGCCCCAGCCCTGAGGTTCGCCGACCTGTTCTCGTGAGCCAGGGACGCGAAGGAGCCGCCCTGGTGGGGGCGGCTCCTTCGATTTTCCCGAATCATGGCTTTGGGAGGAGAGTCCCTGGGACTCGGGATTGGGTTGAGATCGGATCGATTCAGATGCTGCGCCGGATCCTGGCCATCTCGGCACGCTGGCGATCGAGTTCCTGGCGGGCGTCGATCATCTGAACGAAATCGTTGGACCGGGTGAGAGCCTGATGGCGTTTCCAGGACGTGACGAGAGTGTCGTACTGACGATCGAATTGGGATTTTCGTGCAACCTGCATGGTGACCTCTGTTCTGTTTGACGTTCTACCGGTTACGTCGCCAACGTACCACAGGTCCTTAGGTATATTTGCCCCGTATACAGTGGTAAGAACGCCAGATTAGGCAAAGATTATAAGGTAAATTAAGGATATGACCATGGAATAGTATGCTAGAAGTCGATGGATTCAGGCCGCACTCGATGAAGGCAAGGAAAGACGGTTTTTCATGGATATTGATGACATCGGTTGGATGCTCTTGCGCGAGCTTCAGAGCGACGCCCGGATCAGCTTTCGCGAGCTTGGCAAGAGGGTCGGGCTGAGTGCTCCTGCGGTGGCCGAGCGGGTTCGCCGGCTGCAAGAGGCGGGAGTGATCCGAGGTTTTAGGGCCGAGCTCGATCTCGAGGCCATAGGCATGCCGATCATCGCCATGGTGCGGGCGACGCCGACCGGGAGCGATCACGGGCAGCTCGAGGAAGTGGCGCTCAGCCTTCCAGAGGTTCGTGAGGCTCATCGGGTGTCTGGGTCGGAACACATGTGGATGAAGATCTCCGCACGGTCGCTGACCCACCTCGACGGAGTCCTGCAATCCTTCTGGAACGTCGCAGATACGACCACCAACCTCGTTCTTCACACTGTGGTCCGCCAGCGTCCGGTCGATGCCGCGACCGTAGATCACAACGTCGAGCGATCCGCAAACTCGAACGCGACATGACATCAGCCGGGGGAAAGTAGTCTCGCCGGATGCGCCGTCGTCTCTCCCTCATATTGGCTTTGAGCCTCGCGGCTGCGGCATGTGGCGGAGGCGGACTTGACGAGGAGTCAAGCGGTCGAGAGATCTTTGCGGCCACCTGCGCCCAATGTCACGCATCGGATCTCTCTGGAGGAGTAGGCCCTCGCCTCGGGCTGGGTGCACCCTCGTCTGACAAGCCGGTCGAATACTTTGTGCAAACAATCTCGAGGGGTCAGGGTCGCATGCAATCGTTCGGTGGCGCGCTCAGCGTCAACCAGATCCAGAGGGTCGTCGAGTTCATCCTCACCGAGCAGGGCCGCGAGTTCACGGAGTAGCCGGCTACCAGCCGACCAGCTCCACGCTTGCCTCAACCCCTGTCAAGGCGGCGATTCGAGTCGCGACTGCGTCCGGGTCGGCGGAGGTCAGATAGCGGCGCGTGCCGGTCACGGCCTCTTGTTGGTCTATCCCGCCTTCGGTTGCCATCTTCGTGATTTGGCGAGCGACTGCTTCGCTGGGGTCGATGATCGCGAGATTGCCGCCCGTGATCTTGTTGATTGCATCCCGCAGGAATGAATAGTGCGAGCAGCCGAGGACGAGCGTGTCGGCCCCCTCCGCCCGTAGTGCTTCAACATGTCTTGTGAGCGAGGCGATGGTCTGGCTTTCATTCTCAGCCCCGAACTCGACCGCGGATGCCAGGCCGTGTCCGACCTGGCGCACGATTCGGACGTCGTTTCCAAACGCGTCTTCCAATCTCACCATCAATCGCCCCACGAGGGTGCCGCGAGTGGCCAACACGCCGATCACTCCGGAAGCCGAGGCGAGCACCGCCGGTTTGATTGCCGGTTCCATTCCCACGAACCGAGTCTCCGGGAATGCCGCCCGAAGGTTCTCGAGGGCGGCGGCTGACGCGGCGTTGCAGGCCATGGTGACCACCGCCGATCCCAGATCGACCAGGTTCTTGGTCAGAGCGTGTGCCCTACCCAGTACGGAAGAGCGTCGTGGAGGGAAAGTGTG
>CALCCX010000458.1 GCA_937900165.1 uncultured Acidimicrobiia bacterium
GGCAATAAGTGGTGAGAAGATAGACTTCCTATGCATCGTAACTTTGCGTAGTTGATAAAAAAAGAGAAATATAAATTTTTTTTTTTTAATGATACGGCGACCACCGAGATCTACACTCTTTCCCTACACGACGCTCTTCCGATCTCAGGGATACAGGCAAGTGGTGTGGATACCTTTGTTCACATTGGTCCTGGCAATGTGACCGCCGGCATGGCCAAACGGGCTGCGTCCGGATCGCGGATTCTGGTTGTCAACGACCTTGGCTCGGTCGGTGATGCAGTCGCCGCGCTAGGCGAAGCCATACAATGACCGGCGCAGCGAACACGGGAGTGTTGTGAGATACGCAGACATCACCGGTTGGGGTAAGGCGCTTCCCCCAACCGTACTCGCAAACGCTGATCTCGAGCAGTTGGTCGACACGAGCGACGACTGGATCACCGCTCGCACCGGTATCAAAGAGCGGCGCATCGCTGACGGTGAGGCCACGGAAATGGCCGAGGTGGCTTCGCGTCACGCACTCGCCGCCGCCGGTTTGGAGGCGGATCAGCTCGACCTGGTCGTGTTGGCGACTTGCAGTCCCGAGAGCCTCGTTCCCGCCAGCGCCTCGTACCTCCAGGCGCGATTGGAGGCCGTCAATGCTGGTGCGATGGATCTGAACGCAAACTGCTCAGGGTTCGTCTATTCCTACATCACGGCCAGCGCTCTGATCAAGGCAGGCGCGGCGAATCGGATTCTGGTGGTCGGCGTGGAAAAGCTCTCGTTCATCACCAACTACCTCGACCGCAACACCGCCATCTTGTTCGGCGATGGTGCCGGGGCGGTGATCCTCGAGGTAACCGAGGAGCCGGTCGGGTTGATGGCGTCTGAACTCGGCGTCGACGGCACCACTACCGAACTTCTCTGCACACCGGTCGATGGGACCAGGGGAGTGCCTGGACCGCGTGATCCCGCGACATCTTCGATCACTCTTCAAGGTCAGGAGGTGTTCAGGCGGGCGGTGACCATGATGAGTGAATCTGGCGCGGCCGTTGTCAGCGATGCCGGCTGGACGATCGACCAAGTCGACCTCCTCGTCCCACATCAAGCGAACCGCAGGATCATCGATGCGGTGGTTCGGCGACTCGGCCTTGACCCCTCCAGAGTCTTCGCCAACATTCATGCGTACGGGAATACATCCGCGGCGACGGTTCCGATTGCTCTGACCGAAGCTTTGGAGCAGGGGATGGTTGCCCCAGGCAACAAGCTGGTCTTCGTAGCGTTTGGAGGGGGGCTGACCTGGGCAGCGGCGGCAGTGAAATGGGGCTCTAGAATCGAGCCAATCAACACCTCGGACGCCTCCATACCCAAGACGGACAAGTCCTTGATGGAGGTCTTGAAACCGAATCTCGATTTCTTCCGGAAGGTGGATCACTGATGGCGAGGGTTACGCTCGTCACCGGAGGATCGCGCGGTATCGGACGGGCAGTTGCTCAACGACTTGGAGCCTCAGGGTATCCAATCGCGGTCAATTACACCAGTCGCGCAGACGCAGCGGAGGAGGTCGTCGAGTCGATTCGTTCGGCCGGTGGCTCAGCAATGGCAGTTGGTGCAGACGTCAGTCAAGTCGACGCGGTAGCCGCCATGTTCGAAACTGTCGAGGCCGAGCTGGGTCCCGTCGAGGTCCTGGTGAACAATGCTGGGATCACCCGCGACGGTTTACTACTGAGAATGGGCGAAGACGACTGGGATCGGGTGATATCCGTCAACCTCAAGTCCGTTTACCTCTGCTCAAAGGCCGCCCTCAGATCGATGATCAGGAGCCGTTGGGGTCGGATAGTGTCGATCGGGTCGGTCTCAGGGTTGTCCGGCAATCCTGGCCAGGCAAACTACGCGGCATCCAAGGCCGGGGTCATCGGATTTTCGAAATCGCTGGCGAAAGAGGTTGGCTCGAGGGGGGTAACCGTAAACGTTGTTGCCCCAGGGTTCATAGCCACAGACATGACGGAGGAGCTTGGTGAGGCGGCGGTGAACGCTGCGAGTGAGTCGACGAGCGTCGGCCGCCTCGGCACCCCCGGCGAAGTGGCGTCTGCGGTGGAGTATCTTGCTGCCGACGATGCGTCCTACATCACCGGGCAAGTTCTGGTGGTCGACGGAGGATTGGCTCTGTAAAAAGTTCCGGTCCGAAAGCGGGCCATCATTGATCCGGCGAGGAGGAAAAAATGGATCGTGCAGATATCGAATCGAAGATGACCGACTTGTTGGTCAGTGAACTCGGTCTCGAAAAAGAAAAAATCAACCCAGGTGCGAGTTTCGAAGCAGACCTCGAGGTTGATTCTCTGGGTGTCGTTGAGTTGTTGATGGCACTCGAGGATGAATTCGACGTGAAAATTCCAGACGAGGAAGCCGAAGAGTTGGTCACCGTTGGTCAAGCCATCGACCTCGTTGAACAGAAGTTGGCCGGCTGAACCACCAACCTCTTGGAGGTCACGATGCATCAGGCAGAGCGGCGGGTTGTGGTCACCGGGTTGGGTACGATCAACCCGCTGTCCGACACGATCGACGGTACGTGGAAGGCCCTGGTGGACGGACGATCCGGAATCGGACCCATCACCCAGTTCGACACTACCGACCTCAAGACCAAGATCGCCGGAGAGGTCTCGAATTTCGACTCTGAGGTGTTCATGCCGTTGCGCGAGGCGAGACGAATGGATCGGTTCAGCCAGCTTTTTGTTGGTGCCTCTCAGCTTGCGATGGATCACAGCGGCCTCGACATGATCGACGAGGATGACCCGGAGGTTGGAAGGGCCGGCGTCATGGCAGGAGTCGGCTTTGGCGGCATGGTCTCGTTCATTGGCCAGCTCGACGTGCTCAGAGACCGGGGCCCGAGTCGGGTCAGCCCTCTGACGATCCCGATGATCATCCCCAACGAGGCAGCCGGGCTGGCCTCTATGCGTTTCAACATGCAGGGTCCTGTGAGCTGTGTCGTGACGGCGTGCGCCGCCTCCGCCCACGCAATCGGAGACGCGGCCGAGATCATCAAACGGGGCACTGCGGATGTGATGCTGGCCGGCGGTGCTGAGGCTGCCAATTGTGAATTCAGCATGGCGGCGTTCAACCAGGCCAAGGCCTTGAGCACCCGCAATGAGGATCCGGCGGCGGCGTCTCGTCCCTTCGATCGAGATCGAGATGGATTCGTGATGAGCGAGGGTGCTGCGGTCTTGGTGTTGGAAGAGCGCGCTCGTGCCGTGGGTAGAGGCGCCACCATCCACGGGGAGCTGATCGGCTACGGCATGAGTTCCGATGCATATCACGTGACCCTTCCCAGGCCAGGGGGGATCGGGGCTGCCAGAGCGATGACCAACGCGATGCAAGATGCGGGCATCGGACCATCGCAGATCGACTACATAAACGCCCACGGGACTTCGACCTCGGCCAACGATGCCACCGAGACCGCTGCCATCAAGCTCGCTCTCGGCGACGCGGCAAAATCGGCCGTCATATCGTCGACCAAGTCGATGACCGGTCACCTACTCGGAGCGGCGGGCGCCCTCGAGTCACTGGTTTGCCTGCAGGCCATCGCCAACGACGTCGTACCGCCGACCATCAATCTTGACAACCCAGACCCTGAGTGCGACCTCGACTATGTTCCTAACGAGGCCAGAGAACTCGATGTCAAGTATGCGATGACGAATTCGTTTGGCTTCGGTGGCCACAATGTGTCGCTCATCTTCGCCTCGGGTGGTTGAAGAGAGATTCGAGCCGCTCAGCCTAGATCCACCGCACGGATCGGCTTCTCGCCCGCCTCGCCAGTCATGGCACGGGTTCTCATGCTTGGCCGGAATCACACAAAGTGAGTCCGAGATAACCCCGAGCCTCACTAGCGGCAGGGTCCACGGCAACCCTTCAAGCAACGCGTAGCGTTGCCTTACATGGCGACTCGCTTCCCTAAGTCGGTGGATCCAGGCTCAGCCGCTGCGACGAATAACGAGGTAAGAGACTCCAGAACCGATTCCGATCAGAATGAACGGTCCTGCGAGCCAGATCGGTGCTTTGCCGGTGAGGGCGGTGAGGAGCAGGAGCATGACGCCGAGTAGGAATGTCACGGGGATTCCGATGCCGACGCCGATTGTCGCCAAGTCGGTGCGTAGAGATCTCTCAGCCATCTTCGCCTGTCTCGCAACCCGGCTCAGGCAAAGGGGTTCCCTGCTCACCAGCGGTGCGCCATTCTCCTAGGGACCGCACGGCGAGAACCGCAACGACTCCAACACCGATCGCGGTCACGATTCCGCTCAGCAGCGCGATTGCCACCACGTTCGGGAGACAGGTATTCGGACTGCATGAGATCGCAGTCACGATCCCGCCGATGAATCCACCTGCCAGGAGAGCAACGACTAAGGCGGCCAGGACCCATGGATTGGACGAGCGGGTCATTGCTGTTCCTTCGGTCGGCCTTTGGAGTCGAAGCCGGCCGAATCCAAGATTTCTGCCGGCACCATTTCGGGAAGCAGGGGGACCGCCTTGTGGGCTTCGAACAGCGGGCCGGCAGCGACCCTGGCATCCGAGGTCCAGGCCAGCCAGGTCACGACGCCTCCCCCGGCTATCAAGATGACCGCAGAGGGCCACGAGAGGCCGATCGCAGCCCCGACAATGGCGATCGGCCAACCGATCCGTGCGATCCAAAGAACGCTGACCAGGGCGCGTGTGTATGCCCAAGCGCCAAACAGGGCGACGCCGGCCAAGATCAGTCCGGCAGTGGTCGGTTGAGGTCGGCTGGCCGCTCCGATCAAACTCGGGACCAACAGGAGGCAAAG
>CALCCX010000459.1 GCA_937900165.1 uncultured Acidimicrobiia bacterium
ATCTGCTCGAGATAGAACCGGGCGACGGTGCGTTTGGCCGGGTCATCTGTGGCAAGCGCGGCCTTGGCCAGCATCGCGCCGCCGGCCAACACCCCGAACGACCGGCAATAGGGTGTGGCGCCGGCCAGCACCTCGTTCGGGTCATCTCTGTGTGCCAGCAACCAGCCGGTCGCGGCCCTGAGCGCATCGAAACCGGTCCTCAACGCAGAGCTCGCAGCCTCGAACCCTTCCAATGCTTCCAAGCCCGCCGCCGAAGCTTCCAGTTGATCGAGGTAGTCGGACACGAAGGTTCCTTCGCGCAACGGGAGTTTGCGGAGAACGAGGTCGATCGCCTGGATGCCGTTCGTTCCCTCGTAGATCGGGGCGATCCGGATGTCCCGCCAATGCTGCGCCACCCCGGTTTCCTCGACGAACCCCATGCCGCCGAATACCTGGATCGCGATCGAGGTCATCTCGACCCCGAGGTCTGACCCCCAGGTCTTCACCACAGGAGTGAGCAAGGCGACCACGTCACGATGCCAATCACGAGTCTCCTGGTCGCCACCGTGGTCGGCGTGATCTTCGTGCTCTGCGGTTGTGTACATCAGGGCTCGCATCGCCTCGATATTGGACCGCATGGTCATCAGCATTCGACGGACGTTCGCGTGGTCGACGATGGGGTTCGGGCCTGTTGTTGACCCTATTGCCTTGCCCTGGCGCCGTTCCAGCGAATAGGCCTTGGCATCCTGATATGCCCGTTCGGACAACGCCAGCCCCTGAAGGCCGACCGAGACCCTGGCCGCGTTCATCATCGTGAACATGTTCGCCATGCCCTGGTTCTCTTCGCCGAGCAGGTATCCGACCGCTCCCTCGTTGTCCCCAAAGGCCATGACACAGGTCGGCGAGGCGTGGATGCCCAACTTATGTTCGAGTGACACGACCTGAACATCGTTCGCTTCGCCAGGTTCATCCGAAGTGCCCGGGAGGTACTTGGGAACGATGAACATCGAGATGCCACGGGTCCCTGGAGGAGCATCCGGAGTGCGGGCCAGCACCAGGTGAACGATATTGTTCGCCAAGTCGTGGTCGCCCCATGTGATGAATATCTTTGAGCCGGATATTCGGTAGGTGCCGTCATCCTGAAGCACGGCCCTTGTACTGAGCGCTCCCAGGTCGGAACCCGCCTGAGGTTCGGTCAAGTTCATGGTCGCCGACCATTCCCCAGAAATGAGTTTGGGCAGGTAGATGGCTTGTTGGTTTTGCGAACCGTGCTCGAGGAGGGCATCGATGGCCCCGAAGGTGAGCAACGGGCACAGCGAAAATGCCATGTTGGCTGCAGTGAGTATTTCCTCGAAGGCCATACCGACGACCTTGGGCATGCCATGTCCACCCCACTCTGCAGGGAAGTCGACGCCTCCCCAGGCAGCATCCACGTAGTGCTGATAGGCCTCCTTGAACCCTGGGGGCGTGACAACCGTGCCGTCCGCCTGGAGAAGAGACCCGGTGGTGTCCCCGACCCGGTTTAAAGGCGCCACCAGGTCTTGGATGAAGCGCGCCCCCTCGTCGAGAGCGGCGAACACCAACTCGCGGTCGGCATGGGCGTAGCCGTTCAGTTTCTGGAGCGCGGGCAGGTCGACGATCTCGTCGAGCACAAACCGGATATCTCGCAGCGGAGCAACGTAGTCGGCCATGCCCGAATTCTACCCGGGCAGCCGAGCGAAATTCTCGCCGGTTTCAGAACTCAGCTGAACTTCGAGCGGACCCGCTCTTCGCGCACTCCATCCACGAATATGTCCAGCTTCTCGTTGTAGAAACACAGGAAGCCGGCGACCTGTTCGCTCTCGCGCAACGGGGTTGGGTAGTACCAGACGATGTCGTCGTAGCTCTTGCCATTCACGACCACATTGTGATAGCTGGCTGTTCCCTTGTATGGACAGGCTGTCTGCGTGTCGGAGCGTGTCAACATGTCGAGCCGCACGTCAGTGGCTGGCAGGTAGTAGCGGGTCGGCAGGTTGGTTTCGAACAGCATTCGGGGCGCATGGGATTCGGCCACCGTCACTCCATCGATCTCGACTCTGACGTGCCTGGTGCTCTGCAGGACATCTACCCGGGTATACGGGTCCCTGGGATGCACGTACACCGGCTCGTCTTCTTCGAACCAGGCGTCCATCGCCCCCCAGTCGAAGGCGACCAGGTCACGCAGTTCCTCGACAGGGGAGTCGAGATGCCGGTACGCGGCATTCTTGGTCGTTTTGTCACCGACGGTGATGTCGAAACGGGTGGCGTCGCCTCTGCTGGGTGACCGAGTCGTTTCGCCTCGCTCCTCGAGAGCGTCCAGATCGACGTCTTCGGCAGGGAAGTAGTAGGCCGGGTAGTAGGGGATCTCCCACACCAGCTTCACATTGGTCGAATCTGCGACTGCTCGACCGCCGAGGTAGGCGCGCACCCGCTTGGGCCCGTCTTCTATGCGTACACGATCAGACATGAGGCTCCTCGTCAGGTGGGTTCGTGCATCACAACCGGATTGTGCGGCTGGACATTCCGGGGGACGAGCACCTCTCGAGATGGCCGGCCATTGGAGGTGACCGGACTCACTGGCGGTGACTTTGCGCCACGCCACGCAGCATTTTGTCAACAAACAGGTGCGTTCATGAGAAAGACTGTCTATATTCCGACAATCGGTACAGGGGTTCCGATTTCGTCGGGGAGGTAGATATGGGATCGAAGGTCGCGCGGATGGTGATCATTGGGGCACTGATCGTCGGGGTCGTTGCGCTTGTCGGCTATCGTCGGGCGCAGGACCGGTTGGACGCCAGACTTGCCGAAGCCATCCAGGAACAAGGGCTCGAACCGCTCGCAGCAGTGCCGGGACAGGGCCCGGCGCTCGTCGAACTCGGTCAGGCTTTGTTCTTCGACAAGATCCTGAGCGGCAACCGCGATATCGCGTGTGCCACCTGTCATCTGCCTTCGGAGGGAACCGGCGACGCCCTGCCGGTCGCCATCGGAACGGGTGGCCAGGGTGTGGGCGCAGACCGGGTACTCGGTGAAGGTCGGGGATTGATCCCTCGCAACGCTCCGGAAATTTTCAATCGTGGCGATGACGAGTGGTTCACCATGTTCTGGGACAGCCGGGTGGCAGGCTACGAGGGAGCGTTCACCACACCGGCCGGTGACGACCTGCCAGACGGTCTCGACAATGTTCTCGCCGCCCAGGCGATGTTTCCGGTGACTTCTGATGCTGAAATGCGAGGCGTGCCCGGTGATATCTCCGCGGACGGAACCCCAAATGAGGTGGCCGAATTCGATGCGGCCCCCGATATCTGGGATGCGCTGATGACCAGGGTGCTCGCGATCAGTGAGTATGAGGAACTATTCGCCGCCGCCTACCCGGACGTACCTGTTGGCGAACTCGGTTTCGAGCATGCGGCCAATGCGATCGCCGCATTCGAGGCCGACGCCTTCGGATTCGTTAAGACCCCGTGGGACCAATACTTGGCAGGCGATCTCGATGCGATGAGCGACGACGCCAAGGAAGGGGCGGTCCTCTTCTACGGCTCCGCAGGATGCGCCGCCTGCCACACAGGGTCACTGTTCACCGATCAGCAGACGCACAACATTGCGGTCCCTCAAGTTGGCCCCGGGAAGGGCGACTCGGCACCGGACGATCTCGGGTTGGTGCTCGCAACGGGGAACTTCGCCGATTCCTACGCATTCCGAACGCCGCCGCTTCGCAACGTTGAATTGAGCGGTCCCTGGACCCATTCGGGTGCCTACTACACCCTCGAGGCTGTCATCCGGCACCACCTCGATCCGGCTGGTGCTCTCACCAACTACGACGTTTCCCAGCTCCCGGAGCAGTTCCAGGGGACGGCGCTTGCTGCGACGGAGCGCGCCGAGGAGTTGCTGGCGACCCTCGATCCGAGGGTCGCGCTGGTTCGAACGCTCACCGATGAGGAGATCGCCAATATCGAGGCCTTCCTACTCGCATTGACGGACCCGGCGGCCCGCGATCTCAGCGGCACGGTTCCCGAGAGCGTTCCAAGCGGACTGCCGATAGACGGCTGAGCCAACTGGCACTCCGGCATCCAGCCAAGATTGACGGCAGTTGCATTCGTCAATCTTGGCTAGATACGTAAGCGCTCGGTGTGTGTGAATCAGCTTCCGGCCAGACCGAAGAACACTATGACTGCACGTTCCAGCCTCACCATGTCCTGATCGGCCAGGCGGCCGACTCGTTCACCGAGTTTGGAACGGGGCACGGTCATGACCCTTGTCCACCATCAAGCTGCTCGCTTCTCCGAGGCCGTTCTGATCGTCAGGAGCGACCGGCAACCGAATCAACGGCGCTTCAGTTGGATCGGTGGTGAAGGCGCACACGGTCACCGAGTCCGTGGTATCAAAACGATCATCCTGCGTGATGACCACCGGACGAGGCTTGCCGGAGCGACCGGCAGGAACCCTCGACATTTTACTGTGGTGCTGCCAGACCTTGATGAAGGGGTCGACGCGCTACAAGCTTGCGTACACAGTGTCTGGGTAAACCCTTGTTATGAGACCTGAGTCCCGATGCCGATCCCGGGAGTATGAGATGGACCATGAACTCGACCTTTGCGCCGATCTGAACGCGCAAGACGATGATGGGCTTGGATGGTCCACCCTGTCGGAGGCACGCCAACTATCTCAGGTGCATCCTGGAGCGATGCTGCTGGCGGGAAACGCCTCCGGCATGGCCGTGGTCCGGGTCGTGGCGGTCGATGGGGACGGCCAGGTGATCCTGCCGGGGTCGGTGCGCAAGAACCAGCACCTTCTCGATCGGACCGTCGCCTGACACTGACGGCAGTGCCTCAGAGCGTGTCGAGGGCCTTCGCCAGGTCGTCGATTAGGTCTTCGGTGTCTTCTAGGCCGACGGAGATACGGACCAGGCCGTCCGTGATTCCGATTCTGGCCCGTTCGGCAGGCTCGACTGCGGCGTGGGTCATCGTGACCGGGTGGGTGATCAGCGACTCGACGGAGCCGAGGTTCTCGGCGAGCGTCCACAGCTCGACCGTGTCCATCAGCCGTTTGCCCGCTGCCACGCCGCCTTTCACCTCGAACCAGGCCATTGCGCCGAAGCCGGTGGCCTGTTTGGCGGCGAGATCGTGTTGGGGGAAAGACGCCAAGCCCGGGTAGCTGACCGTGGTCACCTTAGGGTGCGCCTCCAGAAACTCGGCGACGGCCATCGCGTTGGCCGACTGGCGATCCATCCGCTCTGACAGCGTCTTGGAACCCTGGAGGGTCAGCCAGGCAACCTGGGGTGACATGATGCTGCCGGTCGAGTTCTGGACGAAACGGATCTCCTCGTCGAGCTGCTCGTTCGCGAAGACCACCGCGCCGCCGACCGTGGCGTTGTGGCCGTCGAAGTACTTGGTGGTGGAGTGCATGACGAGGTCGGCGTCGAGTTCCAGGGGACGCTGGTAGTAAGGGGTGAGGAAGGTGTTGTCGACGGCGTGGGGGATGCCGGCACCTCTGGCGATGGCCGACACCGCAGCGATATCGGTGTACACCAGCGTCGGGTTGGCCGGGGTCTCGGTGAAGATCAGCCGGGTCCGGTCAGTGATGGCGTCGGCCACGTTGGCCGGATCTGAAGTGTCGACGAAACTGAAATCAACGCCGAATTTCGTGTAGATCTTCGACGCGAGCCGGTAGGTGCCGCCGTAGGCCACCTGGGAAATAACAGCGTGGTCGCCGGCGCTGAGCAGGGCCATGAAGATCGAGTTGGTGGCGGCCATTCCGGTCGAGAAACAGGCGGCGCTCACCCCGCCTTCCAGAATCGCCAACTTGGCCTCGAGCGCACTCACGGTCGGATTGCCCGATCGTGAGTATGTGAACCCCTTGGTCATGTAGTCGTCGACGGACGGCTGCACGAACGTGGTCGTCTGATGAATCGGCGTCAGGATCGCCCCTGTGGTGGGGTCTGGTTCGACACCGGCGTGGACTTGCTTGGTTCGGAATCCCATGGAACCAGACTACCGCGGATCGCTGCATCGAGGAGCGGCGCTCGATACGCTTTACCGCCATGGACGAACTCGAAATCCATACTACTGAGATGCACGCCGGCGGTGAGCCGGTCCGGATCATCGAGCGGGGGTTCCCGGCCATCGAGGGCGCCACCCTGCTGGACAAACGGCGTTTCGTTCGCGAGCACCACGACGATCTCCGAACCGCCCTGATGTTCGAACCGCGCGGCCACGACGACATGTACGGGGCGCTTCTGGTTGAGCCCGACCATCCCGATGCCGACCTGGCTGTGCTGTTTATGCACAACGAGGGGTATTCGACGATGTGCGGCCACGCTACGTTGGCCCTCGGGCGATACGCGATCGAGCGCCGGCTCGTCGAAGCGGTGTCGCCCGAGACTCATCTCGTGCTGCAATGCCCATGCGGACCCGTCGACGTGTACGTCGATGTCGATGAGGCCGGCAAGGTGAGCGGGACCCGCTTCCACTCCGTCGATGCCTTCGCGGCTGCCCTGGATTTGGAGATCGAGGTGCCCGGCTACGGCACCATCGTCTGTGACATCGGCTACGGCGGTGCTTTTTATGCCTTCGCTCGTGCCAGCGCCTTCGGACTAGAAGTGCGGGGGAGCCCGGTGGCCGAGCTGGTGGCAGCCGCCGCGGCGCTCACCGACACGCTGCGGACACATCCGGCCATCGGGGGGACGTCTGACCCCGATCTGCATTTCCTCTACGGGTCGATCCTTACCGACGGCCTACCTGGGATGCCGTCCGCCGCCAGCGCCAACATCTGCGTCTTCGCCGACGCCCAGGTGGACAGGAGCCCCACCGGGAGCGGGGTAACTGCTCGGATCGCGCTGGCCACGGCGCGTGGTGAGGTCGAGCCTGGCGAGGTGCGCCATTTCCGGAGCGTCATCGGGACCGAGATGACCGGCACCGTGGTCGCCATTCAGGACCACGGCGACACGACCACGGTCACGGTCGAAGTGGGCGGGAAGGCCCATTTCACCGGCCGCTCCATTTTCACCTGGGAGCGAAACGATCCGCTCGCCAAAGGCTTCCGGGTCCGATGAGGGCCGGTCGCGGTTAACGTCGTGCTGATGCGCCGTCTCCTCCTCGACTTCGGCGGGGTTGTGATCAAGACTCCGTTCGAGCTCCTTCACCGAGTTGGTTCACCGGACTGGTTCGGTCCCTTCGATCCCGGCGCCGACCCGCTCTGGAGCGCGCTTCAGCGCGGTCAGATCACCGAGCGTGATCATTGGCATCAGCGGGCCGGCGAGGTGTTCCCGGATTCTCCTGACCCGGTGAGCGATCTCATGAACGCTGTGTTCGCACCGCCTTCGATCGAGGTGCTGCGGCCCGAGGTCACCGACCTCCTCGCCGAGGTGGATCGTCCGGCGGTGCTCACCAACGATCTCGCCCGATTCCACGGGCCGGCCTGGCTGGCCGAGATCGGCCTCAACGGGAGTTTCGAGCCGCTCATCGATCTCTCGTTCGTCGGGACCCTCAAGCCGCATCCTGATGCCTACTCACATGCACTGGTCGAGCTCGGCGAGCCGCCGGAGAACGTGGTATTCGTCGACGATCAGCCGGCCAACGTGGCTGGGGCGAAAGAGAGCGGCATGGCGGCTGTGTGGTTCGATGTCACCAGGCCGGGAGCCTCGGTGGAGCTGGTCCGCCAAACCCTCGTGGGCGGTTGATTCGAGGGTCCCTGTCTTGAACGGACCCCACACGTCCGCTACGACCCGGGTTGAGCCACGTTGGTCGGTCGGCGAGCGATGACGATGACCGCTTGCCACTGATCACCCGCATCATGAATGTCGTGATCGTGGTCGGGATGTCCGTCGTGGTTGTGGGGTGCGACTGCGACGGATTCCGCCTTGAGGATCTGGAGATCGCCGAGAGCGGTGGTGAGTTCGTCGGTGGTGACGAAGTCGTCGCGGACGCCCCAGTTGGCGCCTTCCGCGTCCCATTCACCGATGACGAAGGTCCCTCCTGGAGCGAGTGCGGCTCGGGCGGTCGCCAAGGCAGCGTCTCGCTGAGGTCCTCGCGGTGGGAGGGCGTATGAGCTGATGACGAGGTCGTAGGTGTCGTCCGGTTGCCAGGTGATGATGTCGGCCACTTCGAACATCACTTTGACGCCGCAGGCCGCCGCGGAATGGCGAGCGGAATCGATGGCCAGGGTGGCGCCGTCGATGCCGGTGACAGTCCAGCCGCGCTGGGCGAGGCCGATGGCGTTGCCTCCAGCCCCACAGCCGAGATCGCAGGCCTTGCCTGGTGGGAGATCCAGGACGTCGCCCAAAAGTTGTTCATCGAGGGGTGTGGTGTCGGTGCCATCACCTTTATAGGTGTCGTTCCAATCGAAGGTGCTCATGGACTCATTCCTTTCGCCGGAATAGGTACTGTCGAATGACCGTTGGTCAGTATACTGACTGAACGTCAGTCATGTCACCTCGAGGAGCTAGACGAATGGAAGACACCAACCCAGAAGCGCTGCTCGACCTGCTAATCGTCGGAGGCGGACCGGCAGGCATGAGCGCCGCCCTAGTTGCCGGCCGAGCCATGTTGAGCACGGTCATTGTCAATGCCGAGACCCCACGGAACGCAGTCACTACTGCCTCACACGGCTTCTTGACCCGTGATGGCGCCCATCCCACCGAGCTTTTGGCCGTCGCCAAAGGCCAGCTTCGCAAGTACGGCACCGTCCGATACCTAGCCGAAACCGTCGAAGCAGTGCGCAAGCTTGGCGGCGGGTTCGAGGTGGAGTTGGTGGACGGCGCCAGGTTCATGACAAGGCGGATAGTCATCGCCACCGGCTACCGGGATGATCTGTCTCGGCTCGAGTTGCCAGGGATCGAACAGGTCTATGGCAAGAGCGTCTACCCCTGTATCTTCTGCGACGGATTCGAACACCGTGGCGAACGCCTCGCCATCTTCGGCCGCGAAGACGCTGACCACTATGCGCCCAAGGTGCGGCTGTGGTCGGACGACGTCATCGTGTTCACCAACGGAACCCCGCTCCCACCAGACGCCAAGGCGGAGCTCGAGCTACGCAACGTTCGAGTCCTCGAACACCCGATCCGTCGGCTGGTCTCGGAGAACGGCAGGTTGCGTGCTGTTGAGCTGAGTACAGGGGACCGGATCGAACGCGACGCCGGATTCATCGCCGAGGACTACTCGCTTGCTGCAACGACCTTCGCCGAGGATCTGGGCGTGGCCACATCCCGCAACGAATGGGGTATGGAGGCCCTGTCCGCTGATGATTTTGGCAAGACTGCCGTGCCAGGCGTCTACGTTGTCGGCGATGCCAAGGTCGGCTTCGGTGGGCTGATTTGGTCTGCGAGCGAAGGCGCCGGCTGCGCCGAAAGCATCGTCGGCGAGATAGCCGCTGAGCACTGGGCCACCGCCAACGTCAGCGCCACCTACACTGACCGGCGGTCATGACCAGCCCAACCACCGATGCTCGCAGTAGGAACCAGCCTGCCGACGTGCGGCGGAGGCAGATCCTGGATGCCGCGGCCAGCCTCGCCACCGAGCATGGCTTCGAAAACGTCTCCATAGCCAATGTTGCGGAGCGGGCCGGGATAGCCAAAGGCACCGTCTACCTCTACTACGACTCCCGTCAGAGCATCGCCGCAGCGCTCCAAGCAGATCTTTGGGAGCGAATGCTCGACAGGCCTCGAGAGATCGTTGTTCGAGCGGACCTCACGTGGAGTGCAAAACTCGATGCCGTTGTCGCCGAGTGGATCCGCTTCGAGATCGACAACCACAACCTCCATCACGAGATCTTCCATCTAGCCGGTGATACCGACGGCATCGACCCTTGGGAAGCCAGCCGACAGCTTCTTGTCGACCTCATCGACAACGGCACCGAGACGGGCGAGTTCGATACCCCCAACCCGACGATCACCGCCGACTTCCTCCTCC
>CALCCX010000460.1 GCA_937900165.1 uncultured Acidimicrobiia bacterium
CCGATCTACTTGCTCTCGACATCCAACACGGCCCTGGCCAGTACCTCGCCGGACAGTCCCAAATAGGCATACGGCACATTTTCGTAAACGCGCTGGCCAATCAACTCCGGCGTGGCCCCGGCCGCGACGAGTTCGGCGGCCACCCTGAGCACCTCAGGAGTGGTGTTGGAATATTGAAAGCGCCCGGTGTCGGTCACGAGGCCCGTCAGTAGACAGGTCGCTGATGGCCCATCGAGCGCCCATCCCAACTCCTCCAACAAATAGAAACAAAGCTGGGCGGCGGCCCCTGCGGTTGGCATGTTGACGTTGATATCGCCAAACCCCTTGGTGGACACGTGGTGATCGATCATCACGACCGACCCGGCGAGAGCCGCGATGTCGGCCACCTCGCCGATCCGATCCAGATCACCCACATCGAAACTCACCAGCAGATCAGGGCGGCTCGGGGCATCGGCAGGAGGAACAACGACTTCAATGGGCAGGAAGTCGAAAGCGGCGAGTCCGCCCGGGTCTCCCCCGTAGGTGGCGACGGCGGTTTTGCCTTGCAGCCTGGCGGCATACGCCAGAGCGACAGACGAACCGAGCGCGTCGCCGTCTGGGCCAATATGGCCTGTGGTCACGAGAATCTCGGCCGCCAACACCGCTTCGGCCGCAGCGCTCAGGCCCGCTTTGATGTCACTCGGGATCGGCGACGTCGCCATCACGTTCCTTCTTCAGGCCGGCCAGGATGTTATTGATCATCATTCCCGTCGCAATCGAGGGATCCACTTTGAAATACAGCTCCGGGAGGTATTTGATGCGAACTGTCTCACCGATCGCCGTCTTGATGCGCGGCGAGGCCGATTCCAGCGCCGCCGCAGTTTCCATCACATCCTCGTCATCACCAAGGACCGAATAGAAAACCGTCGCGGCACGCAGATCGGGGGCGGTGTCCACGTCGGTGATGGTCAAAAAACCGATCCGAGGGTCCTTCAGTGCCGCGCACTCGTCCGCAATCACCTCGCGCAGGATCTGATTGACTCTGCGCATCCGCGATCCCCGGCTCATCTCACGTCCTCCTGGTACACGATGTCAACGGAAAGCACCTCAACGGATTCCGCGTAGTCATCAAGGTACCTTCGTATCGTATGAATGAGCCGCTGCAATTGGTGTGCTTCCGAGGCGACTATGCCTATGCCGATCTGAGACCGCTGCCACATATCTTGGTGGTCGGTTTCGGCGAATCCGACCGGAAAGGTCTTGCGAATGGCCGCTCCGAGCGCCTTGAGGATATGGCGTTTGCGTTTGAGTGAATGCACGTCTCTCAAACGTAACTCGATTTCGAGGGCGGCAGCGTGCATCAGATCAGGTGGCTGCGACCTCGTCGATCCGGTAGGCCTCGATGATGTCGCCTTCCTTCACATCGTTGAAGTTGGCGAGCCCGATACCACATTCGAAGCCGGCCGCCACCTCGCGGACATCTTCTTTGAAACGCCGGAGTGAGGCGACGGATCCGTTGTAGATGACGATCCCGTCTCGGATGAGACGGGCCGTGGAGGAACGTACGATCTTGCCGTCACTGACGAAACAGCCCGCAACCTGACCGATGCGAGGCACCTTGAAGAGGGCCCGCACGTCTGCGTTGCCAAGCACCACCTCGACCTCTTCTGGAGCGAGGCGACCGACGAGGAGTTGCTCGATCTCTTCGAGCAACTCGTAGATGATCGAGTACGTCCGAACCTCGATGCTCTTGGACTCGGCGGATCGGCGGGCGTTGGCGTCAGGGCGGACGTTGAAGCCGATCACTATCGACTCGGTGGCGTCAGCCAAGGTGACATCGTTTTCGTTGATACCGCCTACCGCCTGATGAACAATCCTGACCCGACCACCCTCTCTGGCGATCTTGGAGACAGAATCTCGGATGGCTTCTACAGAGCCCTGGGTGTCGGCTTTGAGGACCAGCCGCAACTCTGCCTGGTCCTGGGACCGCAGCGATTCGAGCAGCTGTGACAGTCGTTCCCGAGCCGTGGGGACAACCAGATTCTCGGCCCGAAGCTCAGCAACCTTGTTCGCGGCAATGGCCCTGGCTTCTTTGTCGTTCTTTACGACTTCGAAGAAGTCGCCCGACGTCGGCACCTCTGACCATCCCATGATCTCGACCGGGGTAGATGGACCCGCCACTTTGAGGCGGCTGCCATTTTCGTCGGTCATGGCCCGCACCCGACCGGATACGTGACCCGCCACCAACGAATCGCCCTGTCGGAGGGTGCCTCGCTGAATAACCACCGTGGCCAGCGGACCGCGGCCTTTGTCGAGCTCTGCTTCGACCACGACACCGGACGCGGCCGGTTTCGGGTTCGCTTTGAAGTCCTCGACCTGGGCAACGAGGTCGATCATCTCCAATAGTGTGTCGAGCCCTTCGCGCTTGGTCGCGGAGAGTTCCACTGCGATCACGTCGCCACCAAGATCTTCGGTCACCAACTCGTGTTCGGTGAGTTGTGCCCTAACCCGGTTTGGATTGGCGCCCTCGACGTCCATCTTATTGATGGCGACGATGATCGTGACTCCTGCGGCCTTGGCATGGCTGATGGCCTCGGCGGTTTGAGGCATGATTCCGTCATCCGCTGCGACCACGAGAACGACGATGTCTGTGACCTCGGCGCCGCGGACTCTCATGGCGGTGAAGGCCTCGTGACCGGGGGTATCCACGAAGGTGATCTTGCGCCCGTCGATCTCGGTCTGATAGGCACCGATGTGCTGGGTGATTCCGCCGGCCTCGCCTTCGACAACGCTCGTATTGCGCAACGCGTCCAACAATGTCGTCTTTCCGTGATCGACGTGTCCCATGACGGTGACCACCGGTGGTCTGGAGGCGAGATCGGCCTCGGCATCGTCGAAGACTCGCTTCTTGCGGACAACCGGGCCCTCTGGGGCCTTGTCAGGGACACCTTCTGGAAACTGAATGTCGAACAGGAATCCGAAGTGATCGCCGAGCGGTTCGAGCGCTTCGCTCGGAATCGGCGAAACCGCCGCCGACATGTGGCCCATCCCGAGCAACGTTCTGATGATCTCGCCGAGGGGCCGCCTGATGATCCTGGCGAGCTCCTGGGGGGTTACCCCGTCTTCGATTTCAACAAGCTCCAGTTCGTCTTCGCCGTCGGCACTTTCGCCATCGGAAGCCTTCGCTTCGGTAGCCGGCCGGTCTTCGGCAGGCGGCTCGATCTCGACCTCTGACTCAGGCGAACCCTCTGCCTCCTGGACTGGTTCCGGCTCGGCCTCGGGTTCCGGGACGACCCTTTCCTTGGGCTCCGTCTTCGGCTCCGGTTCGTTCTTCGGCTTGGGCTCGTTCTTCGGCTTAGGCTCGGGTTCAGCTCTCGCTGCCGCCTTTGGTTTCGTCGCAGCCTTGGCGTCTGGGGCTTTCGTACTTCCGCCTGTGAACGCAGCTCGCAACGACGTCGAGTCCGCTTCGTCGAGGCTCGAAGATGCGGTTTTGACTGCCAAGCCCAATTCCTGGGCGCGGGCCACCACCTCTTTCGATTCGAGGTCCAATTCTTTGGCTATTTCATAAACTCGAGTCTTTGCCACTACTCGGTCTCGTCCTCGTCGTTGGTCTCTGCGCTGTCATCGGGTGCGTTGTCTGTGGTACCGGCCTCTGTCAAGTCAACCTCGCCGGCCTCATCTTCAGATCCGGATTCTTCAGATCCAGCGATCTCCGATTCTGCTTCTTCAGGCTCCATCGAATCAGAGTCGGCAACTTCTTGAGTTTCATCCTCCGAAAGGGCTTCGGCCTGGGCTTCGGAAATTTCCCCTGGCGCGTCTGTCTCGGCATCCGCCGCGAGCTCTTGGGCCTGTGCGTCGACGGCCTCCTCACCAGGCTCTTCGCCCTCCGCGGCGTCTGGTTCCGGTTCTGGTTCCGGTTCTGGCTCTGGCTCTGGCGGTTTATCCGAACGGATATCGATCCGGTAGCCGGTGAGTCGAGCAGCCAGTCGGGCGTTCTGGCCTTCCTTGCCGATCGCAAGCGAAAGCTGGTGGTCGCTCACAATGACAACCGCCGCCTCGCCGTCCTCTTCGATTTGGACCTCCCGAACCTTGGTCGGTCCGAGCGCCTCGGCGATGAACTGATGCACGTCTTCACGCCATTGGACCACATCGACCTTTTCGCCACGCAACTCGTTGACCACTTGACGGACCCGAGAGCCTCTGGCTCCCACGCACGCACCCTTGGGATCTACATTCGGATCGTTGGATGACACCGCGATCTTGGTCCGATGGCCTGGTTCCCTGGCGATCGCCCGGATTTCGACAGTGCCATCGAGCAACTCAGGAACCTCGAGTTCCAACAGGCGGCGCACAAAGTCCGGGTGCGAACGCGAGACGACTATCTGGGGACCCTTGGATTCGCCCCTGATCTCGAGAATCAGCGCCTTGACCCTCGTTCCGCGCTCAAGTCGTTCGTAGGGAATCCGCTCGGAACCGGGCATCATCGCCTCGGCGTTACCAAGATCGAGGATCGTGTAGCGGTTGTCGTGACTCTGAGCCATGCCGGTCACGAGATCGCCCTCACGACCCTCGTACAGCTCGAAAACCTGATCACGTTTTGCCTCACGCAGGCGCTGAAAGATGACCTGCTTGGCCGTCTGAGCGGCGATGCGACCGAAGTCGGTCGGGGTGTCTTCCCACTCGCGAACCACGTTGCCATCTTCATCCAATTCCTGGGCGTAGACGAAAATGTCACCTCCGTCGGCATCGATCGTGACCCTGGCCTCTTCGGCCGCCCCCGGACTCCGCTTGTAGGCAGACACGAGCGCGTTGGCCAGAGCGTCCAGGATCGTCTCGACCGGGATGCCTCGCTCACGCTCGAGCATCTCGAGCGCTTCCATCACTTGAAAATCAATTTTCATCTTCTACCCCGACTTCTTACCGGGCTTGGGCGAAGTACCCCACACAAACACAGTGCGCGCCTTCGCCACCTCGTCGTAGCGGATCGTCCGCCGCCAGCTCTCGCCTTCGACGACAAATCCCTCTTCCGTCGTTGCCACCACCTCGCCTTTGTGGCTGGTGGCTCCGTCCACTTCACTGACGGTCTTGACCGAGACCATCCTGCCGATCGACTTGACATAGTGCGATGGGCGCCGGAGCTTGCGCTCCAAACCCGGAGATGTCACCTCCAAGGTGTACGGACCTTCGAACGGCTCGTCTTCGTCCAACATACGGGCCATCCCCCGTGACAGCCTCGCCAGCCTGCCAACGTCGACAGGTAACTCCCCGTCCACGGTTACTCGGATCACCTTGCCCTTGCCACCACCGGTGACTTCCAGGTCATCGAGCTCGAGGGATTCGGCACCGAGATAATCCTCGAGCCGAGCCCAGAGTTTGTCCGGGTTGGTCGCCATGGTGCCGACCTCCATCGCCGTGGCGTGCACGTCCGTTTGTCAGATTGTCAATCTCTTGGCCGTCCACGTGCCATTCAGCACGCGAACGAGCGACAACGCTGCTCCCCTTGCCGGTACCCCGGCTCGCCGTCCAGTCTGCAAAACAGGCCCCAGACAGCAAAAAAGTGGGCTACCGCCCACTCCGGAAACGAAGCGTCGTTGTCGTAGCACCACTATACCAGGGCGCCGGTCTCCGAGACCGCCGGCAACCTCGCTTGACAGGCTCTGCTCAGCGGGCGGCCATCACTCGCCCGGCGATCTCTTCGGCCGCCTGGTCGATCGCCAATTCGGATGCTTCGCCTGAACCGCGCTCCAGCACCTCGACGATCCCGTTTTCGAGACCGCGAGGACCGACCGTCAACCGGTATGGGATACCGATCAGCTCCGCGTCCTTGAACTTCACCCCAGGCCGCTCATCCCGATCATCGAGGATCACGTCAATGCCCATACCACCCAGATCTTCGTAGAGGCGTTCGCCGGCCATCTTGGATTCCTCGTCGTTGGGACGGATGACCGTGATGACGACTTCGTAAGGGGCTAGAGAAACCGGCCATTTCAGACCAGACTCGTCGTAGTAGGCCTCGGCGACGGCAGCCATAGATCTTCCTACTCCGATGCCGTAGCTGCCCATCACGATCGGACGTTCGTTGCCGTCGCCGTCGAGCACAAAGGCGCCGAGACTCTCCGAGAAACGGGTGCCAAGCTTGAAGATGTGACCGATCTCGATCGTATTGTCGAGTGTCAAGGTCCCGTCGCAGTTTGGGCAGGGGTCTCCCGATTGCACCGTTCGCACATCGAGCCACTCGCCGACGGTGATATCTCTGGCTACATCGACACCCCTCAGGTGCCAGTCGTCCTCGTTGGCCCCCGTGACCATGTTGGTCCTGCCATTCAGCGCCGGGTCGACAATGGTCGGCAGATCGACGCCGACCGCGCCCAAGCTGCCGGGATGAGCCCCGAGTGCCCCCACGATTTCGTCTTCATTGGCCGGGCGTAAGTCCTGACCGCCGGTCCCGTCCGCCAGCTTCTGTTCCTGCAATTCGTGGTCGCCTCTCAGGAGCACGAGGGTGAGGCGCCCGTCGATGATGTAGACCAGGCTCTTGATCTGACGCTGAGCCGAGGCGAACTCGCCGACCTCGGCCAACGCTTTGATCGTTCGGATTCCAGGAGTCGCGAAACGCTGCGGCTGTTGGTCGGACTGCTCATCGACGATGGTCTCCACGGCAGATTTGGCCCGCTCGATGTTCGCTGCGTAGTGGCAGCTGTCGCACACCGCGATCAGGTCCTCTCCGGACTCGGCCCTCACCATGAACTCGACCGACTCATTGCCGCCCATGACCCCTGAACTCGCCTCCACGGGGATGGTCTCAAGACCGAAACGCGAAAATATCTGGGTGTAGGCCTCTCGGTGACGTTCGAACTGGACATCGAGTCCGGCCTCATCGATGTCGAAGGTGTATGAGTCCTTCATGACGAATTCCCGCACCCTCAGGAGTCCGGACTTGGGTCTCGCCTCATCGCGGAACTTGGTCTGGAGGTGGTACCACATCTGCGGAAGATCACGATAGGAACTCATCTCGGTTGCCAAGAGAGTGAAAACTTCTTCGTGGGTCATCGCCAAGATCAGATCTGTGTCCCGGCGATCCTTGAACTTGACGAGAATGCCCTCGACGTCGTCCCAGCGCCCGGACTTCTTCCATATCTCGCCAGGATGCACCACCGGCAACAGGAACTCCTGGCCCCCGATCGAGTTCATCTCCTCGCGGATGATGTTCGAGACCTTGTCGGCCACCTTCATCCCGAGCGGCAGCAGCGACCACGATCCCGCCATCAACTGCCGGATGAACCCACCCCGCACCAGCAGCTTGTGGTTGACCGCCTCGGCATCCGCCGGATCGTCTCGCAATGTAGGAATGAAGGCATTTGACCAGCGGATGGGAACTCCCTTTCGTGGGAAGCCAGACTATCGGCGCCCCCCGTTGGGTTGAAAATCAGCCAACACCACGGGTGCCGGCGGCCGAGACCTCCCCGACTGAATTTTCTTGTGAAATGCCTGGCAGACCTCTGTTTTGTGTCGCGGTGGTCTGGTATCATCGAACACATGTTCGACACGCTCCTAGAACAAGGGTCCAGCGATGTGACAGGCGATGTGTCGCCCGATGTGCGCGAGCAACGCATCCTCGACTGTGAACGGGTGATCGCCCAACTACGCGGCCTCCAAGCCCAGGAACTAGCCGTATTGGACCGCCAACAGGTAGCGACAGGTGATGGTGCCAGAACCCTGGTCGAGTGGTGCGCGGCCCGCTTCGACGTGTCCCGCCAGACTGCCCGTGATCTGGTGTTGGCCGCCCGTTCCGAACACGCCGACATCAACAGCGCGTTGGCAGAGGGTGACATCACCTTCGACCGGGCCACCCACACCACCCGCCTCGCCAACACCGGCTACACCGACGCTCTCGCCACCACTGCGGGCTATGACATCGGGGCCCTCCACCGCCTCCGAGTATCAAGAGAACCGCTGCACGAAGGCGACGAAACAGACATGTTCGAGCACCGCTCCCTGGCCCTGCAACCCCGATTGGACGAATCGCAGTACACCGGATGGCTGACCATGGGCGGCACCGACGCCAAAACCCTCGAAACCGCGTTGATGCGCCGAGCCGAACAACTACGCCGCCAGTTGCCTGACGGCACGGTGCTCTCCCGCAGCCAACTGTTGCACGACTCGCTGGTCGACATGGCCACCGACGACCTCGCCGCCAGTACCCAAGGTGCGGAAAGTCCTGGGGCGATCATCACCGTGTTCGTCGACCCCACACCAACCGACATGACCTCCCCTACGGTTGATCGCCGGCCGGTAGTGCGTCTCGACAACGGCACCCGGATCGGACCCAACACCCTGCAACAACTCGTCTGCACAGGAGCGGTCATCGAACTCAACACCGATACCGAGCCGCTTGGTATCGGCAGGACTAGCAAGGCTGTTCCGCCCCGTCTCAAACGCTGGGTCATCCACCGCGACCTCGGCGCATGCACCATCGCGGGATGCGACTCGACCTACCGGCTGCAACCCCACCACATCATCCACTGGGCTGACGGAGGCGAAACCGAAGAAGAGAACCTGGCCACCCTCTGCTGGTTCCACCACCACGTCGTCATCCACCGCCACGGCTTCGCCCTGGACCCCGAATCGCCACCCCAAGCCAGACAATTCCACCGAAAACCCCGAAGCCGCCCACCACCCTGACCCCGACCACCCCGGCAGCCACGCCAGACCAGCCCAGAACCCCGTACCTAGCCCACTCCAGCGACCCAGCGAGCGGTCCCCATCTGGTCCGCCATATCAACGCGCCCAGCTACCGCCCCTGGCCTCAGGCAACCCTCGCCGCAGCGGAAAGCGGAAAGCGGATCGATCGGGTCCAACCGGTGACCTGTGTCGCTCTCGGCCCACCGGGCCCACAACCGAACCGTTGCCCAGGTTAGCATCGCGACTCGAATGACTGATTACTACGACCACCAGGCAACCGAGGCGAAATGGCAGGCGAAATGGGAGGAGGCCGGCCTCTACCACTCCGACGTCGACTGGGATAGGCCCAAACACTATGCCCTGACGATGTTGCCATACCCGAGTGGCGATCTGCACATCGGCCACTGGTATGCGATGACCCCATCGGATGCGAGGGCCCGGTACATGCGCATGAAGGGCTTCAACGTTCTCTTCCCGATGGGCTTCGACGCCTTCGGCCTTCCTGCCGAAAACGCGGCGGTGCAGCGCAACATCCATCCTCGGAAGTGGACCTACGAGAACATCGAGCGGATGCGAGGTCAGCTCCGCTCAATGGGCACGATGATCGACTGGCGCCGCGAGGCTGTTTCATGCGAACCCGGCTTCGACCGTTGGACACAATGGTTCTTTTCCAAACTGCTGGCGGGCGATCTTGCTTACCGCAAGGAGGCCGTCGTCAACTGGTCCCCGGCCCTGCAGACGGTGCTTGCCAACGAGCAGGTCATCGACGGCAAGGACGAACGAACCGGCCAGCCGGTGGTCCAGAAGATGATGGAGCAGTGGTTCTTCCGCATCACCCGCTACGCAGACGAGTTGTTGGACTTCGAGGGGCTCGACTGGCCGGATCCGATCAGAAGGATGCAGACCAACTGGATCGGACGTTCCGAGGGCGCCCGCATCCGCTTTGCCACCGATGGCGGCGACGAGATCGAGGTCTTTACCACCAGACCAGACACCGTGTTCGGGGCCACCTTCATGGTGTTGGCGCCCGAGCATGCCTTGGTTGAGACACTGACGACCCAAGATCAGCGCGAAGCAGTGGCCGCCTATCGGATCGAAGCCGCCGAACGCAGTGAGATCGAACGCACCGATCTGAGCCGAGCCAAGCCAGGGGTTGTCACCTGTCGGCCCGCCCTCAACGCCGCCAACACTGAAACAACTCCCTCTCGGATTGCCGACTTCTCGTCTGCCACCTCTTGTACTGC
>CALCCX010000461.1 GCA_937900165.1 uncultured Acidimicrobiia bacterium
GAGACCCGCCCCTTGAGAAGCGCCTTCACGTCGGGCTCCAAAGCCTCGAAGAACAGAAACTTCGGGTCGACGAGCACCGCAGTGCTCTCGAGCATGGCGAGGACCTTGAACATCAGAGCCAGATCCGGCGGAAACCGGAGCTCGTGCCGGTAGGCGATTCTCATCACCTCACCAACGATGTCACCGGCAGCAAGGTCTTCGAAGGACTTGTGCCCGATGCGATGGAACAAGCGGTCGAAGTCTCGGGCCACGCTCCTTCGTTGCGCCTCGGGCTCGGTCACACCAAGGGACCAGAGTGCATCAAGAATCCCCTCGGCGTTGCCCGAGCCCATCGCATAGGCCAGGTCGAGAAAGTGATCACGTTGGCGCTCGCTCAGCGTGCCGACTATCCCGAAGTCGAGGAGCCCGATCCTGAGGTCGTCCATGACGACGAGATTGCCCGGATGTGGATCGGCGTGGAAGAAACCTTCCCGGAAGATCTGGGTAAAGGCGGCGTGGAGCGCCACAGTCGCGAGACGATGACGACTGTCGGAAGTCAGACTCGCGTCGTCGGCGACGTCGGCAAATTCGGTGCCCTGAACCTCGTCCATTACGAGCACTCTTGGGGTGGAATAGTCCCAGTAGATCGTCGGGATGAACAGGTCGGCGTCGTCGCGGTGAATGCCTCTGAGGCGATCGGCGTTGTCACCTTCGTTGGTGTAGTCGAGTTCGTTGCGCAAGGTAAAGGCGAACTCGTCGAGGAATCCCTCGATGTCATAGAAGGTCACAGAGGATTCCCGCGCCGTGAGGCGTCTGACGCTGCGCGCCATGATGGCCAAATCCATGTCAATCGACGTGCGCACTCCCGGCTTCTGAATCTTGACCACCACGGTTTCGCCGCTGCGTAGCGTCGCCCGGTAGACCTGCCCGATGGAAGCAGATCCGATGGGCTCGGAATCAAAGGTCGCGAACACATCTCCGTGAGGACATCCGAGCTCGGCATCGAGAACATCGGCCATTTCAGGGAAGGCGATTGGAGGTACCCCGCTCTGGAGTAGGGCCAGCTCGGACGCGTATTCGGGTCCTATCAAATCACCACGGGTGCTGAGAATCTGCGCCAACTTGATGAAGGTTGGACCCAGATCCTCGAACGCCATACGTAGATGCTCGGGGCCCGAGTATGGCTCGTCTCGCCGCGGATGGCTGAGAAGTCCACGCTGGAACGGCAACAACCACCCAAGCCTCGCCTGGACGAGCGTCAGCCCGAGGCCATGGCGGGCCAGGGCGCTGAAGATATCGCGTTCTCGTCTCCACATCTGTCGACGATTCCACGGCTCGTGTCGCCGCTGCCATCGCACCGCCACACTGCGCATCCAGTTATCTCCCAGTCAGTGCTGATTCATCGTAACTGTCTGTTGGCTCCCCCCCAGCAGGCCGGCACATCATCCTCTTGTCGGTAGGGTGTTGGCTCGACCGCACCTAACGCGAGGACCCGGAATGAGGGAACGTTGTCTCGTTCTCATTGACTGGCAGACGGCCTTCCGAGACCAGACATATTGGGGAAAGCGCAATAATCCTGAGACGGAGCAGAACGCCGCGAGGCTGTTGGCGCATTGGCGAGAAACCAAGCAGCCAGTCGTTCACGTGAAACACGATTCTACGGAATCGGACTCACCTCTTCGAGCCGGCCAGCCGGGCAACAAACTCGAAGATTTGCACTGCCGATCACAGGCGAACCCCTGTACGCGAAGAATGTCAACTCGGCGTTCATTGGCACGTCCTTGGAGCAAGATCTGTGGGCGGCGGGGATCGAGGACCTCGTCCTTTCGGGCGTGACTACAGACCACTGCGTCAACACGTCAGTCCGAATGGCGGCCAATCTCGGTTTCTCTGTGACGCTGGTCGCGGACGCCTGCTACACGTTCGGGCGGACGACTCCCAACGGTCTCGAATTGAATGCCGAGGCTGTACACGATGCCCACCTGGCGAGTTTGATGGGCGAGTTCGCTCGTATTGAGAACACGAACGACATCATCGCCGGGTGACCGAATGGCCGGATCAAACTGTGGTCAGAGGCGAACGTTTTCCGCCAGCCAAGCCATGGCGAGATCATGTTGTTCTGGTCCGGCCAGGGCGGTGAGTCCTTTGGTGAGGTCGAACAGCGAGACACGGGCGAGGTGATCGCGCCACGACTGTTCCGCTGCCCAGATCGTAGAAGCGACGGCGCAAACAAGCGGGTAACAAGAATCTCCCAGACCGGTAGGCCCTGATCGACGAATCTCGGTGCATTCAAAGCTCGACTGGTCCCCTTCAATCGCGGTGAGAACGTCCAGGAAGGTGATGTCGGACGCCGGCTTGGCAAGCCGGTACCCGCCGTTCGGACCAGCCACCGATTCGACGACGCCGGCCTGAGCGAGACTTTGAAGGGTCTTGCGAAAATACGCGAGAGAAAGCTCATGGTATTCGGCGAGACGCGCCGCCTCGATCAATTTTCCAGGCTCGGCGAAAGCGAGGAGCATGCAGACGTGCATTCCCCACTCGACACCTTTATTCAGCTTCACTCCGGCGGCCTGAACCCCTCCTCGGCCGATTCGGTCCGAGTCCTCTTCAATTCCCAGAAGCCGGGAATGCCAGCCGCGCCGTACACGCTGTCCCACAGCCGCAGACCGGTCTCATGGTCGAGAGATCGAGAGATCACGGGTCCGAAGATGCCGACCCGGTTGCGCTCAACATCGTCGAAGGCAATTAGGGGTGTGCCAACATCCTGACCGGTCAACTCGAGCCCTTCTGCCATGTCGACGGCGATGGTGTCATCCCAGGACTCTTCATCGGCGGCGTCCGAGTAGCGGCGATCCAGCCCGACAGCCCCAAGCGCCTCCGCCGGGTTGAATTCGAGATCCTGATCGACGTGAATTCGCTTGCCGTATTCGGTGTAGAGGCCACCTATCACGCTGTCGCCCTCCCCGGCTCGCACCGCTTCGAGGACCCGCAGGAGCCGATGACTGCTGTCGTAAAGCCCTTCGTACGGGTGATCGAGGATCTCGGCGTTCTTCATCTTCAAGCTGATCGAACGCCATCGGATCTCGAGATCCCGATGTGGCGCCACGGCGACTATCCAGCGGGAGGTCATCCAACACCAAGGACAGACCGGATCCAACCAGTAGTCAAGCTTCATCGCACGCCTCCCTCTACCCGATACAGATAATCTTGGACATTATCAATCCAAGATTCTACCCGGGAGTTCCGAACTGCGCGCCGCGACTAACCGTTGACAGTTATCGTGCCGGTCATCCCGACCCCGCCATGGACGTCGCATCGGTAGGTGAAGGTCCCCACCGCATCAAATGTGACCAAATATGAAAACTGACCTGTGCTCGGGAGGCCGGAATCGTCAATCGACGCATCATCGAAATTGATGTTGTGATTCCCAGCCGTCATCTTTGAGAAATCCGCCGAGTCCCCGAGATTGATCGTCAAATCCATTGGATCGTACGAATTGTCCAGCACTTCAACCGTCACCGTCATGGGAGCCATCGTCATGCTCGTCGTGGCGCCAGAGGATGAGGTCGTGGCGCCAGACGATGACGTGGTCGCTCCAGACGTCGTCGTCGGAATCGGATCCAAACCTAGCCCTCGAGCCAAGAACGATGCCATCTGACCACGCCTCACATCGTCCGAAGGGCAGTACTCCGTCCCAGCGGCATTACACCCCAGCGAAATGGCATTCTCGGCCATCTGGTTGATAGCCATCTCATGCACATTTCCGTCATCATCGGTGAAATAGTCCGTCGTCGCATCAGCCAAACCATCAATCCCACGAGCCAGAAAGGACGCCATCTGGTCGCGACGGACCACCCCGGCCGGGTTGTACGTGCCGTCAGCCAAACCCAGCGTTATCCCGGCATCAGCAATCGCATTGATATTCGCTTCGTGGGTCGATCCGTCATCATCAGGAAACCAATCCGTCGTCGAAGCCGGCAGATCCAACGCCCGGGCCAAGAACGTCGCCATCTGCCCACGCGTCACGAGACTCGATGGACAGAACAACGTACCTGTCGCGTCGCACCCTGCTGTGATTCCGGCCGCTGCGATCGCCTCGATATTCTCCTCATGGATGCTCCCGTCATCATCCGTAAAGGTGCCTCCTGACGAAGCCGATTGGGCGGACGACGACCCCTCAAACGACGAGATCAAACCAACTATCAACAGGAACACGACCGACAGCGCTCCCAACGAGCGAGTATTTGCGACTCTCGTCATGACTACTCCTTTTGGGGTGCGTTTCTCTCAGCTTCGGGCGGGTGCACCGGTACGCCTCCGCTACACGTACTCACAAGTTGATACAGGGGTCCTTGAGCTACTCGGGCGTCAGTCAAGGGCGCCTCACTAGCCGGTCACCGTAATGGTTCCGGTCATACCGATAGTTTCGTGGACATCGCACACAAACGTGTAGGTGCCTGGCGTCGAGAACGTGACCTTGAACGTGAACGTGTCGGTGGTCGGAGGCCCAC
>CALCCX010000462.1 GCA_937900165.1 uncultured Acidimicrobiia bacterium
TCTTCTCTGTATTCGTTTGTTTTTTTTTTTTTTTATTTTGTTGTTGTTTTTTTTTTTTCTGTTTGTTTTTTTTTTTTTTTTTTCAAGCAGAAGACGGCATACGAGATATATCAGTGTGACTGGAGTTCAGACGTGTGCTCTTCCGATCTCAGCTTCTGCCAAGGCTTGCACCTGGCGACGGTTCGCCCCGGTAGCTATCACAAACGCATCAACAATCTGCAACAACTCAGACACATCGAGGATGGAGATATCTGCGCCTTTTTTGTCGTCGATGGCTCTGGCGGCCAAAGCGGCCAGCTCTGCAGATGTCGGTTCGGTCGTGATGGCTTTTACCCCTGTCCTGCTGGAAGATCTTCGCCCACAACAATAGTGACATCCACGACACCACTGGGCTGGCGCACCTCGATCGAGACGTCGCCACGACCGATCAGTTCTCGGATTGCCACCGCCGCTTCTTGATTTTCTCGACCCTGGGCGATGATTCTCGTCACTTCGTAGTCATCACGGTCGGCGTTGTCGGTGATGACCACCCGATACCCTGCCTCTATCAAACGGCCCGCTATCGGCCTGGTGGTTCCGATACGTCAGTTGCCATTGAGCACTTCGATTCGCACTCTCGATTCGGTCGCCAGTTGGAGATACGGAACGTTCCCGGAAACAAACGCCGCAGCGGCGCCCCCGTCGAGTTGATAGCGCTCCTCCCCTCCCCCGGTTGGCTCGATCCGCTCAGCGTTGATCAGGGTCACTACAGGGTCGCCAGTCGCCACCCCGACCAATGCCGTCCTGGCGCTACCAACCGCGTCCGCGGCAGCCACCATTCGATCGGCCAGGGCACCGTCCTGCGCAACGGCTGCCAACAGCGCCCGCCAAACCGCACCTTGACGCTGCAGATGTTCGAGCTCGCTCGCAGTGCCCCGCTCGACCATGAATTGGGCCACCTCTCCTGGTGATCGCGAGGCCTCGCCTGGTGCGGCAACTACTACTTCCGCGTCGCCCTCACCAACCAAGAAGGCCGCTGGAAGATCAACCGGCACTGCTTGACCGATCGCCGCTTCCAGCTCAGCCGCGTTCCAAATGACCACCGCATCGACCCGGACACCTGCCAGGTTGGCCAAGGTGACTTCGACCAGTTCTGATCCTCCGAAGCGGGGGGCGTTCGACAGCAGGTTCTCCCCATACCCAGGTAGCGTCACCAACAGCGACGGGTAGACCAGGATGACCCGATCTGGGCCGTCTGCCGACGCCGCCACCAATGCGATCGAAGTGGCGTCTCCAACCTCATCGACCACTATGGCCAGCAATGAAGACCCTGCATCGGAAACCGCTGCTACCGGGGGGCCAGCGGTCGTGGCGGGAGTGGGTCGATTTTGCATCCACGTAGAAAGTAGGGCTGCGACGAGGACCAGACTGCCCGCTACCAGTATGGCGATAGTGATCCGCTTCCTTCCCAGAGTCGCCTGTCGCCGCCGAGCGGCCTGCGACAATTCTTCTCGAGTGGACGCTTCTTCGGTGAGGACCCCGCTGGTCCGCCTGCGACCAGTCGTACCCTTGAGAGCCAAGCCCTTCTTGCGATTCGGTCTACGATGCTGAGGGTCAGTCATAGATCCTGTGTTCTTCGATGTACCGCCAGACTGCCTCCCTGACCAAGAACCGAACGCTGGCACCCGCTCTGGCTCTTCGGCGCAACTCACTTCCGGAGATATCGAGCAGGGGAGCATCCAGCCACACGAGATCAGCGTCAGAGAGCGAATCCTCCACCAGCCGCTTCTCAGTTCCTGGTCGAGGGACCACTGCAATCGTTGCGGCCTCCAGTACGTCCTTTGCCCTCTCCCAGGTTGCCAGGCGAGACGCAGCATCCGCCCCAAGGATCAGAACGAGGTCATCTCCCGGTAACTCCTCGAGCGTGTCGATGGTGTAACTCCAGCCATCTCGCCTCACCTCACGATCGTCGGCTACGAAGTAGTCAACTCCGTCAACCGCACACAGAGTCATATTCCAACGATCGTCGGCATCCGAAACCGAGCGGGCGAGCTTTTGCCAAGGAGCGCCTGCGGGAATGAAGGTCACCACATCGAGGCCCATCTGACGGTAGGCCGTCTCCCCCACCACAAGGTGAGCAAGATGGGGCGGGTCAAATGTTCCACCAACGATGCCTCTTCGCACCCGACCAGTTTAGAACCGTGGACCGGAGTACGGGCTCAAGGCTCTCGGGACCGCGACAGGGGCCAGGAAGTACCCGAATTCGCCACCCCCTCTCCAAAGACAGCCTGTTCAGCGCACCGGTACCAGCCGGAGGGCGTCCGCAGGAGGAGCGGCCTGACAGCCCAGGAAGGCCGTAGGATCGACATATACGCCGTCGACTCGAACTGAGAAATGAAGCGAGGCCGAGCCATCATGCTCATCGCTCAACCCGATGCGGGCTCCCCGGCCGACCCAACTACCCCGATCCGCGCCACGGTCGGACAAAAATGAATAGCTGGTCTTGAGCCCACCGCCATGGTCGACAGAAATGGTGGAGTTGCCGGCCACCACTCCAGCAAAGGTCACAACCCCGGAGGCGGCGACGGTTACCTGGGCACCGATTGCGGCCTCCAAGTCGACGCCCCAGTGACCGGCGAAGCGACCGATTGGAGCAAAGGGCTGGACAATACTTCCCGGAACCGGCCGCGCGAGGCCAACACAGGACAAACCGGCTGGAACCGAACCGGGGGCGAGCAGTGAAAGGCCCACTGCCACAATGAAAATTCGCAACCGAGACAAGGCACCCCAGCCTCGTCCTCCCGCCTTGGCCCCAGTCTATGCCAACAACGGCGGCTCTAGAGATCGGAAGAGCACACGTCTGAACTCCAGTCACACTGATATATCTCGTATGCCGTCTTCTGCTTGAAAAAAAAAAAAAAAAAAACCCACGTAAGTCAGCATATACACAACCTCGAACACATCAACCGA
>CALCCX010000463.1 GCA_937900165.1 uncultured Acidimicrobiia bacterium
CCCCTACGATGTTCTGACCGGAGATGCCAACCCGGCCCTCTACGGGGTCCTTGTAGATGGCGGTGGTGATTTCACGCCCCCGAAAGGCCACTGTTCGAGGGGCGCCGACGTTGATTGAGACGATCGAACTCATGGAATTGGTGGCCTGGGTGGTCCGTAGCGTCTATCTCGACGGAAGGGACTGACTCGCCAGGAATTGACCAAGTGGACATCTCCTCGGATGGGACGGGTTCCCAAGATTCAAGCGGCGTTCGATCGCCGACATTCCAAGTTCTTTTCGGGCTCGGACGATCTCCAGTGCGGGCTCCGGGATGGATGCTGAATCTGGTGCGACCACCCGCTTTGGTACCTGCCGATCCGATCTGTGATCAATCCCAATCAGTGCTCAGGATTTCGCGCAACTGCGCAACCCGGGTGTCGCCGATTGCGGTCTCCAGTCGTGATTCGAGGTCGGCGAATACGTCCATGGCGACTCCGATGCTCCGCTTCCCCTTGGCGGTGGGTCTGACCAATTTGGCGCGGCGATCAGAAGGATCGGAAACCAGGTGGACCAGCCCCTGGCGCTCGAGCCCTCTAACCAGCTCGTTGACGGCTTGGCGGGTGACTCCGAGATTCCTTGCGAGGTCTGCTTGGCGCGAACCTGCGAATGCCAACTCGGCGAAAAGCAACGACTGGGCCGATGTGATATCCAGACCGAGCCGGTCCGCCTGGGCGGCCCTCAGGGCATCGTCGAACCACCTGAACCGATCAAGCAATAGTCGGGCGAGGGGTGTAGGTATCACTTGCTTCATCTTAGTGGTTTGTCAAGACACCTGACAATGGACGGTCGGAGCCGGGCGCCGCATCCGAAAATCCTCCTTGACATTCCACCCGACTGGAAGGCGTAGGGTCTGATGATTGCAAAGAAGTTGTAGGAAAACTTGGTCTGACCGCGAGTCGACCAGGCGCAAGCGAAATGGAAGGAGACGATCATGAGAGATCCTGTATGTGGGATGGAGGTGAGCGAGGACTCGCTCACCATCGACGGCTACCCGGACGTAGGGTTCTGTTCAGACCACTGCCGGAGTGCATTCGTGGACGAGCCGCAGAAATACCTCGACGGCGACGTAGCCGCCGAGTCGGGCAGCGCGGTTCTGGAGATGGAGGCACCCTCCCCCAGGTTCGGTGAACAAGAGACGATCCATCTGGCGATTGATGGAATGACATGTTCGTCCTGCGTCACGACGATCGAGCGAGCTTTGGTGTCCACCCCAGGTGTGGTGGACGCGAGAGTGAATTTTGCGTCTGAAGAGGTCACGGTCGAGGCACAAGACGTACCCATCGAAGTCCTGACCGCGGCGGTGGCCGACGCGGGCTATTCAGCCCGGCCCCTGGACGATGAGGATGATGGGGACGCGGAAGCCGAGGCCAGGGAGCGGCTCTACCGAACGCTGCTTCAGAAGTTCTGGTTTGCGGCGATCGTGTCCCTCCCGGTGATTTACTTCTCCTACCCGGAGTTGTTTCCCGGGATACCGGCCAAAGGTTCCACGGCGCTGAATCTCATTTGGGGTGCGATGGCGTTGCTGACGTTGCCCGTGATGCTGTGGGCCGGTTCTCAGTTCTACACGGGGGCCTGGGCCGCGTTCAAACACCGGTCGGCCAACATGTACACCCTGATCGCCACTGGGATCACTGCAGCCTGGACCTATTCGGCTACGGCGCTCTTGTTCCCTGGATTGTTTCCAGAAGAACGCCTGCGGGACGTTTTCTTTGACGTGACCGCAGTGGTCACAGCCTTGGTCGTGCTTGGCATGGCCTTGGAGATTCGAGCCAGGGCCAAAACATCTGAGGCCCTCAAGAAACTGATCGGTATGCAGGCCAAGACCGCTCGTATCGTGCGCGACGGCCAAGAAATCGATGTCCCGATCGAAGACGTCGTGGTCGGAGACACGATCGTGGTTCGCCCTGGGGAAAAGATTCCCGTGGACGGCCAGGTACTGAGCGGTGCTTCGGCCGTCGACGAGTCAATGGTGACCGGCGAACCGATTCCTTCAGAGAAGGTGACCGGCGACCCGGTTATTGGGTCCACTATCAACAAAACGGGAAGCTTTCGGTTCGAGGCCACGAGGGTTGGCAAGGACACCATGCTGTCCCAGATCATTCGCATGGTCCGGGAGGCCCAGGGATCCAAGGCGCCTATTCAGCGCACCGTGGACAAGGTCGCCAGCTACTTCGTTCCTGCGGTGATGATCATCGCGGTGTCGACGTTCATGGTCTGGTATACGTTCGGTCCCTCGCCTGCTCTGCTCTACGCAGTGATCACTACGGTGACCGTGCTGGTCATAGCGTGTCCATGCGCATTGGGGCTTGCAACTCCGACCTCATTGATGGTCGGGATCGGCAAGGGCGCCGAGAACGGAATCCTGATCAAGTCAGGTGATGCGCTGGAAACGGCCCACCGAATCACGACCGTGGTGCTCGACAAGACCGGCACCGTGACCATGGGCCAACCGTCGTTGACCGACGTAATCGTGATGGGTGAGGTCGACGAGGACAAGCTGTTGATGCTGGCGGCCTCGGCCGAACGGGCGTCTGAGCACCCTCTCGGTGAGGCGATCGTCGGTGGGGCGCATCAGCGAGGCCTGAACCTGCGAGACCCGGAAACGTTCCTGGCGACCCCAGGACACGGAATCTCGGCGACCATCGATGACCACCTGGTGGTTCTTGGCAACCTCAAATTCATGGCCGACCAGGGGATCGGGGCCGGAGCTGCCGAATCCGTCCTGGAAGGTCTGGCGGATGAAGGCAAGACAGCCATGGTGGTCGGAGTAGATGGCGAACTTGCCGGCGTCGTCGCCGTGGCCGACACAATCAAAGAAGACTCGGTAGCTGCGATACAGCGGATGCATGACCTTGGCCTCGAGGTGGCGATGCTCACCGGTGACAACATCCGTACCGCCAAGGCCATCGGTGCCAAGGTAGGTATAGATCGCATCCTCGCGGAGGTCCTCCCAGAGGACAAGGCCAACGAGGTGTCAAAGCTGCAGGGCGAGGGCAAGGTGGTCGCGATGGTCGGAGACGGCATCAACGACGCACCAGCCCTGGCTCAGGCAGACGTTGGCTTGGCAATGGGAACCGGTACGGACGTCGCCATGGAATCGGGCGACATCACGTTGGTGAAGGGAAGCCTGACCGGAGTCGTGACCGCCATCGAGCTGTCGCAGGCGACCATGCGCAACATCCATCAGAACCTGGTGGGCGCCTTCGCCTACAACACGCTCGGTATACCGGTAGCCGCCGGGGTTTTCTTCCCATTCTTCGGCCTGCTGCTCAGCCCGCTCCTTGCCGGCGCAGCCATGGCGTTCTCATCGGTGACCGTGGTCACCAACGCCAACCGGTTGCGCTCTTGGGAGCCCTCAATCAAGGAGGAGACAGTGTGATGAATGTACTACTCGTAAACCTGGGCGGGCTCGGGGTGATCGGACTGATCGTCTGGTACTTCTGGCTTTCGTCCAGTTCAGGCACGGCCGCCGTGGTTACGGCGGGAGGTGTCCAGGAGACCAAGGTGATTGTGAAGGGCGGATACTCGCCCGACACGATCAGGGTCGAAGCCGGCCGCCCGGTACGGCTCCTGTTCGACCGCCGGGAAGCGGATCCATGTTCGGAAAGGGTCGTGTTCGACGCCTTCGGTGTCTCTGCGGAGCTACCCACCGGTACCGAGGTGCCGGTCGAGTTCACTCCGACCGAACCCGGCGAGTACGAATTTGCTTGCCAGATGGGCATGTTGAAGGGAAAGGTGATCGTGTCATGAAACGCAAAACAGATCGAGCCGCCCAAGGTCCTGGTTGGGATGAGCTCCTCGTCTGGTGCCCAACAGACGACTCGCCGCTGGTAAGCGGCGAGTCGGCAGGGGAGAACCCCAAAAGTGCATCTGGTACCGGTGGCGATCGGGAGGGGGCGGTCCGTCGCCGAAAAAACAGACGCCGCCGGCGACACGTGTCGTCTCCCTCCGGGAAGAGTGCAGACTCGCTTGGGGGTGAGGCATGAAGCCGACTACCACCGGTCAGGGGGCCACCGACCAGAGCGCCGTCGTCCAGAGCGCCGTCGGCGCTCTGGACGAAATCACCGGTTTGCCGGTGGTGCTGGAAGCTCAGCAGGTCACCAAGACCTACCGGCGTGGATGGCGCCGAACCGAGAATCAGGTTCTGACCGGGGCCGATCTCACGATCCAGGCAGGAGAGATCGTCGGGTTGGTCGGTGAGAACGGATCCGGCAAATCGACACTGATGAAGATCCTGGTCGGTTCGCTCGAAAGCGACGGTGGTCGGGTGGAGATGCGCGGCAGCTTTGGATATTGCCCTCAGGAGCCGCTCCTCTACGAGCGACTCACGTGTGACGAGCACTTCGAGCTGTTCGGCGAGGCATACGGTCTCGATCGGAGCGTCATCGACCGAAACCGTGACGATCTCTACAAGATGTTCAGCTTCGGTCGCTACCGCGATATGCGGGTCGAGGAACTTTCAGGCGGGACCAGAGCCAAGC
This sequence comes from uncultured Acidimicrobiia bacterium, assembly GCA_937900165.1. Taxonomy (GTDB): domain Bacteria; phylum Actinomycetota; class Acidimicrobiia; order Spongiisociales; family Spongiisociaceae; genus SZUA-232. The sequence continues at coordinate 4,522 of CALCCX010000463.1, forward strand.
TCAATCTGGGTCTGGCCCTGCTGCACGATCCGGACGTCCTGCTCCTCGACGAACCATATGCGGGCTTCGACTGGGATACTTACCTGCGCTTTTGGGACCTGGCCGCTGAACGTCGCGACGCGGGTCGGGCGGTTCTGATCATCAGCCATTTCGTCGCCGACGAGGAACGATTCGACCGGATCGTTCATTTGCGTGACGGGAAGGCGGTTGCCCGATGGTGACCGCACGACTCACTGGACGCTACCTGGCCGAATATTCCCGCCGCCCGGTCAACCTGGCGCTGCTGGTATTGGTTCCTCTGGTCTTCGTCGTGCTCGCCTCCGGGGCGATCACAGATTTCGCCGAGATCGTCGGCGGGGTGGGAGATGCTGGCCAGCTCGCCGCCCCAACCGCGGGATGGGCCGCGGCGTTCCTCTCAGGCGTTGCCGGGTTCTTCCATGTGCTCGGGTCTCGCGACACGGATCGCCGGCTCGCCAACGCCGGGATGGGCGCGTGGCGGATCACCGTTGCGCGTCTCGCTTCGGGATTGGCGTTGGCGTTGCTCGCCTCAGGGACCGCGATCATTGCTCTGGCTTTGCGGGCGGGGATCGCGGATCCGGTTCGGACCATCACCGGAACCGTCATGTTCGCAGTCATCTATCTTGGGATCGGGGTTGCCGTCGGTTCCTTGGTGAGCAACGATGTCAATGGATCACTGATCGTGATCTTCGTCTGGATGCTCGACGTCTTTCTCGGGCCGGCCATGGCTGGTACCAGTGTTGGGATCAGCCGGGTGTTCCCCTCCTACTACGTCACCCTGTTCGTGCTCGGCGACCCTGGGGTCCAGACGGGTCCCATGGGCGACCTCGGGTGGGCACTGGTGTGGACCGTTGGCGCCCTCGGTCTGGCCGTGGCGCTGTTCGCCGCCGCGACTGCTACCCGGCGAAACGTCTGGCGTCTGACCAAGCCGGTTGGAACCAGCTGGGGTCGCATCAAAGCGGGGATTCGCTACGGCCTGCGCGACCACCGTCGCAACGTTGCGCTGTGGGTGCTGCTCGTCGTTCTGCCGGCTCTCTTCATCTCTCTCAGCTTCTACATCACCCCTGAGGAGCCCACCCCCGTGGAACTCGTCGAGGGCGGTGTCGCACAGATCCAGACCCTGTCGATGGTCGACGTACATGGCGCGATCATGGTCCCGATCACGATTGCGTTCTTGGCAGGGCTGGCCGGCCTCTTCGTCGTCCAGGGGTCCCTGGAGGGCGACGCTCGTCTCACGCTGGCGGGATTTCGTCCTCGCGAGATCCTCGTCTCCCGGCTGGGGGTCATCGCTATCGCCGGCCTGCTCACCACCGTGGTGTCCCTGGCTGTCACCGCCATCGACTTCACTCCGCAGAGCTGGGCCTGGTTCACGGTCGGGAACGCGCTGGTGGCAGCCACCTACGGGATGGTCGGCGTCCTCATCGGTGCCGTGTTCGGGCGGCTCGGGGGCCTCTACCTTATGTTCCTCCTGCCGTTCATCGATGTCGGGATAGGCCAGAACATCATGTTTTCCGCCGCACCCCCTGGTTGGGGAAATGTCCTACCCGGCCGCGGGGCTGTCCAGGTCCTCGTTGACGGTGCCTTCACACCCACCTTCGATCAGGTAGGCGGCCTGATGCTCGCGATCGCCTGGCTCGTTGCACTTGGCCTGGCGGCCGCGGCCGTGGTCAACCGCATTGCCGAGCCAAAAAGGGCGTGACAATGACCGGCGGCCGCAAGAGACCCTCATGAGACCCGACCCTGCTTCAGAGCTGGTGGTCGCCTATCTGCGGGTCAACGGCTACTTCATCCTGACCGACCTCGAACTCCATGTGCTCGAGGATGGTTCCTACCGGACCTCGACGGACGTGGACATCGTCGCGGTTCCTCATCCCGCCCTTCCGGGCCGAGCACACCACAAGCGCTTGTGACACCGCAGAAAGCCTCTTGACATTCCAGTCGACTAGAAGGTCTATGGTGACGGGTGCGCACATCGAAGGCAGCGCCCACCCGACCTGTTCTATGTGTGAGTTTTGAGAAACCCAGCAATGACCAAGAAAGGAGACACTGAATGAAGCGCTTCACCGTGCCACGCGTGGCCCACTGCAATGACGGCCACAGAGCCGGGTCCTGAGCAAGACGCAAAACCGCTCCAGAAAGCGATAGCCACCTCCAATAACGAGGTGGCTATCTACGTGTGGGCCGCTGACACTTACGAGCCGCTGGGCATTGGAGTGTCGGAGTTGGTGATGGGCCGATCCGACGGCATGACAATCTCCGGTCCCGGGTTGGCTGACTTCCCGCAGTGGTCTTCACAGGGCCGGCCCTTGAGCCGTCGTGAGAGAAGATAGATCGAGGTCAACGCCACCAGCTGGTAGGCCTGAAGCGAGATGAACACAGGATCTTGGGCTGTGATGGCGTAAACAAGAAGAAGAGCCGCATACAGGGTCCACACCAGATACGCCCATGTGCTCACTCCGGCTGTGCAGCGCGCTCTCACGAGATGGACTATCTGCGGCACGTATGCCACGACGACGAGGCCCATACCTGCGAAACCGAGCCACTGGATTGACCCATCCATCTCCCGCTGCCTCCGATCGGTGGTTCGTGCCCGTCGCGCAACAATGAGCGTTCCATCCCACGCTCTGCGAGCACCGTACACCTTTCATCCGACTGGAATGTCAAGTGGATTCCTCACTGTCTCCGCCACGGCGTCTACGCCTGGGCCAGGCGTGAGAAGTCCTTGCCATGACTGGCGAGGCGGGCGAGGAGCCAATCCGTGCGGTGGATTCAGGCTAAGTTGATCGCTTCCAGAACTTCGACGGATGGTGTTCGAGGATTTGGGGCCGACCTTCATCAAGCCGGCGCAGATCCTCAGCACAAGAGCGGATCTGATCGGAGCGGGACAACCAAGAATCAAGCGCGCTAAGCAATCCCTTGACATTCCATTCGACCGTAAGGTTTATGATGGTGGCGCACATTGAGTGCAGCAGGAAATCGACGGCATCGTCGATGTCGTTCGACTCCTGGTCGGGTCGCTGTCCGGCTGAGGGGGGTGGTGGCCAGGTCGATTCGATCAGCCCTCTGCCCCACCTCCGGTAGGGTACGATCCGGCCGGTCAAGAGAACAACCGGAAGGAGATCGAAATGGCTGTCAAGGATCCCATATGTGGGATGACGATCGAGGAGACTGACGCGGTCGGAAAGAGCGACTACGAGGGTAAGACCTACTACTTCTGTTCGATGGATTGCAAAGAGGAGTTCGACTCCAACCCAGACGACTACGCCGACTGACGTGGCGTTGCTCGGGTCCGCACTGGCTGTCTTCCTCGCCGCCGTGTTGGCGGTCGGCATGACGCGCTGGGTTGGTGATGTCCTCAACCCGCTGGCCTTGACCGTCTCCGAGAAGGTCCCTTTCTCCGGCGGGTCGCCGCCGGATTTTCACGCTTGGAACCGGTTCCACATCCGCTGGTACACCATGGCTCTGCTGTTCCTCGCCTTCGACATGGAGATGGTCTTCATGTATCCGTGGGCGGTGGTGTTCGTGCGGGAGGGGCTGATTTCGCCGGTGGAGATGCTGATGTTCATCCTCATCCTGTTGGTCGGCATTGTCTACGCCTGGCGTGAACGCGGGTTCGAGTGGGCGTAAGGGAGGCTCTTGCCGGATTGGCCCGATGGAGCCCCGTTCCCGTATTCCCCATCGTTGGGGGTGGTGCCCGCGATCTGGTGAGGGACCTTCGGTTGCGGCCCGAAGTCGAGCTGGTGGCCACCCCGCGCCATGCCACATTGTTGCTGGTGGCCGGGCGGTTTCCCTCCGGAGCCATTCCGGGGCTGGCCGTCGTCCACGATCAGATACCTGTCCCGCGAGCCACCGTGCGCTGGAATGGGGAGGTCAGCGACGAGATCTCGTCGGCGCGGCTGGTCGGCGGCGACGAAGAAGATTTGATCGCCACCCTGGTCGCTCTCCACCGAGAGATGATGGCGGATCCGAGCCGCTCTGGGCCACCCATTCTCCCTGACGTCGATGCCGTCGAGTGGCGTGGGGTCGGCCCCTACGGGCACGGTGGCAAGGGTATGACAGGTGGCACCCCATACGGGCGACCCCTGGCGGAGCGAGCCGGCGATCGTGACGGAATAGAACTCGACCAACTTCCCGTGACCATCGGACCCTGGGTGGGCGCCCTCCCATGGGGCCTGGAGCTTGCGGTGAAGCTACAGGGTGACCTCGTTCAGGAGGTCGAGGTGGGACCTCGGCTCTCAACCGACCCACCAACCGATGTTTTCTCGATGGCGACGCGTAAGCCAATGACGGTGGCAGTCCTCGAGTTGGAACGCGCCCGCCACCACCTCCGCTGGCTGGCGGATGCCCTCTCGATCCAAGGGCTTTCCGCCCTCGGTCTCCGGGCATTGCGTCTTGGCAAGATCCTCACCCCCCACCACCAGCGGGAGGTCAGGCGGTTGCTGGCGATGGTCCGGCGCAGTGGGATCTTTGGTCTCGCATTGAACCGGGCCGGGGGGGAAGTGACCGGGTCCCAGGCAAAGGGTTTGGGTCCGGTTGCTCGGGCCGGGGGCGTCGATGACGACGCCAGGCGCGATGAGCCTGCCTACCGGGAGTTGGGCTTTCAAACGATTCTCCACCAGAAGGGAGATGCGGCCGCGCGGTGGCGTCAGCGCATGGCCGAGGTGACCCAGTCGCTCGACCTCTCCGACAGAGCGGGGGACCGGACTGCCTTCGGGGCCGGGCTGGTCGAAGGCCCCCGAGGTCGGATCACCGCGAACGGGCCATCGCCGTCGGTCGTCGTTCTCGATCTGTTGCCTCAGTTGCTCTCCGGTTTGGAGTGGGGCGACGCCGTCTCGTTGGTGTGGAGTCTCGACATCGATCCCACCGAGAGCGTGGAGACCCATGTGGACAATCGGGGTGCCTCGTGAACCCCCTGGTGGCGGTGGTGTTGATAGGGGTTGTCATGGTTGTCTCGGTTTACCTGGTGGCTGTTATCGACACCGCCGTCGAAACTCGAGTTTCCGGCGGGCGGGGCTATGCCAGGGCCTGGCTGGCTCCGATCTCGCGGGCCGCTCGACTTGCCCTGCAACGCCGTACCGTCACAGAGCGACCCGACGCCGAGGCCTGGGTTCTGGGACCTGCGCTGTTGGGCGGGCTGGCGGCGGTGGCGCTCACGTCCATCCCATTTGCCCCTGGCGTCGATGTCGCGGACATCCCCGCCGGGATCGTGCTGTTTGGGGCGGCACTCCTCCAGGTGATGGTGGCGGTGGTCCTCCACGGGTGGGGGGCAAACTCGGTGTTCCCCCTCCTCGGGGCGTTTCGCATGGCGGCCGTTGGCCTGTCCATGGGCATTCCGTTCTCCCTGGTACTGATCACCACCGCGATCCCCGCCGAATCGCTGTCGGTGGGTGCGATCATCGCCTCCCAAGAGGGCGTGTGGAACGTTCTACGCCAGCCGATTGGTCTCCCGGTCTATCTGATCACGGCCCTCGGTTTCTCTTTCTGGGGTCCGCTGCAATTGCCTGACGGAGCCGATCTGGCGGGGGGAACCAGCGCAGAGATCTCCGGGACGGCGCTTCTGGTTTGGCGGATCGCCCGTGCCTCCATTTTGGTGTCCCTGGCGGCCATGGGAGCCGCGGCCTTTCTTGGCGGGTACCTGGGCCCGTGGCTACCCGGCTGGCTGTGGATGATCGTCAAGACGATGGGGCTGGCCGCTCTCATGATCTGGTCTGGTCACCGCATTGCCCGGGCAAGGATGGAATCGGTGGTCTTGTTGGGATGGACGGTCCTGCTCCCCGTCGCCCTGGTCGACGTGTTCGTGTCGGGGGCGTTGACACTGTGAACCTGATCTCGGACATACTGTTTTGGGTGTTTTCGGTCGCCGCGGTGGTGACCGGGTTGCTGGTGTTCATCACTGACTCGATGGTGCGGGCCGCCTATTGGTTGATGGCCTCCTTCGTCGCCGTTGGGGGGATCTTGATGATTCTCGACGCCCAGTTTCTGGGACTCATCCTGATCCTGATGATGGCGGGGGAAATGACGATCATGGCAATCTTCATGGTCATGTTCATGATGAACCCGGCGGGGCTCAACCCGATGACCATGGTTCATCAACACCGCACCTCCATCGTGGCGGGGGCCGGGGCCTTCGTGGCGTTGGCGGCCGTTGGGCTCCTCGCCGAATTTCCGGACCGTCCCGTCCCGCCCGGTGTCGATCCCACGGTCGACCTCGGCGTCGAGCTGTTGGGAGAGTCGATGTTGATATTCGAGTCGGCCGGGGTGGCGTTGCTGGCTGTCATGATCGGCGCCGTGGCGCTGGTCTCCAAGCGGGGCCGTTACGGCATCGCCGAGGAGGGCTCAGAGGAGCCGTCATTGGAGATGAGCGAGGAATGAGCCTGGAGGCATTGCTCGTTGTGTCCGCCGCCCTCTTCGGAGTGGGTGTTTACGGGGCTTTGAGCCAGCAATCGTTCGTGATGATCATGATGGGTCTCGAGCTGATGCTCAATGGGGCCATCCTGGCGGTCGTGGCCTTTTGGTGGGGAAGCACTGGTGGCAACCCCGAGGGTCAGTTGTTGGCGGTCGTGGTGTTGGCGGTGATGGCGATTGAGGCAGCGATCGGGTTCGCGCTGGTGGCGAACGTCTATCGGGTGCGAAAAGCCGACATCTCCGAGAAGTTGCGGAGGCTCCGGCACTGATGGTGTGGCTTCCGATTCTGTTCCCACTGGTCGGCGCAGCAGGCTTGTGGCTGCTGCGCCGGCATCGGTCACTGCTGGGCCCGGTCGCCGTTGCCTCCCTGGCAGGCGCTCTGGCGTCTGCGGTGGTGATCGCGATTTCCGGCGCCACTTTCACATGGAGCTGGGGAGCGGGAATCGACCTGACTCTGGCCGTGGAGGACGCAGGCCGGGTGATGGTGGTGCTGGTGCCCTTGGTGGCGGTCGCCGTGGTTCTTTTCGCCGCGTCGAGCCTGCGCGACGACCCGGCCTTGGCCCGGCTCCTGATACTCATGACCGCGTTTGTGGCAGCGATGGAAATGTTGGTGTTGGCCGCCGATTTCCTCACCCTGCTCATCGGCTGGGAGCTGGTCGGAGCCGCTTCCTGGGCGCTGATCGGCCATGACTGGCGAAACCCGCAGGCCCCGGCGTCGGCCAAAGAGGCGTTCATCACCACCCGTTTCGGGGATCTGGGGCTCTACGTCGCCGCCGGGGCAGCGTTTGCCGCCGTCGGGAGCTTCCAGTACTCCGACCTGGCCCAAAGTCCCGATTCCGGCTGGCTGGCCGTGGTGGCGGGAGGCGTCGTGCTGGCAGCGGCGGCAAAGTCTGCGCAACTGCCGTTCTCCCCGTGGCTGTTTTCGGCGATGGCCGGCCCCACGCCTGTCTCGGCACTGCTCCACTCGGCCACCATGGTCGCCGCTGGCGCCTACGCCCTCATCCGCCTTCAACCCATCCTCTCCGAGGTGGTCTGGTTCGGTCCCCTCGTGGTGGGTCTGGGGCTGCTCACCGCGCTGGCCGGCGGGTTGGTTGCCTTCGCCCAGACCGACTTCAAGTTTGCCCTCGCCGGGTCCACCTCCGCCCAGTATGGGTTGATGCTGGTGGCGACCGGCGCCGGCTACACAGCCGCCGGGATGGGCCAGCTCACTGCCCACGCCTTCTTCAAGGCCTTGCTGTTTCTGGGAGCCGGGGTCGCCCTCCATTCAGCTGGCACCCTGGACCTGGGGAAGCTCCGCCTGGGATCGAGCCTGCCCCGCATGGCCGCGCTGTTCGGGGTGGGGGCTGCCGCGTTGGCCGCGGTCCCACCGCTGGGTGCGGCGTTCACCAAGGAGACCGTGCTCGCCGCGGCAGTCCAGTCTGGCGTCTGGGTCGCGGCGGGGACCGTTGCCGCTGGTCTTCTTTCAGCGCTCTACGCCTCACGACTGCATCTCCTCGCCTATGGCCCTGGCCCGTTGATCGCAGCCAACCCCGGCCCCCATCGTGTGGAGATCGGAGCTCTGGCCATGCTCGCCGGTCTCACCCTGGCGCTGAGCATGATCTGGCTGCCAGGCGGCGAGGAGTTGTTGACCGAACTCACCGGCGGTTTGCTGGCGCCCGGCAAGCTCTGGGAACTCGGAATTTCGCTGGCAGCCATCGCCGTGGCGTTCGGGTTCGTGTGGTTGCTCTGGCGGCGGAATCGCCTGGTCGGCGGTGGCATCCCTCAGAGGCTGCGCCGTTTCGTGGCCGACTGGTGGGGTATTCCTAACGCGACCCGGCGGGTGGTCGTCGATCCGCTGCTGCACCTATCTCGAGACCTGGCAGAGGGCGACCACTCGGTCATCGACGCGGTAGTGCGTGGCGCGGGAGCCGGGGCGATCGGTGTCGCCAAGCGGCTGCGGCGCAGGGTGGAAGCAGCCGTCGACCGAGCGGTTGAGGGAGTTGGTGGTGGAACACTGGGGGCGGCCCTCTTGTCGCGTAAGTTCGATGACGACGCGGTCGACGGCACCGTCGAAGGGATTGCTCGCGGGGTCCGACTTGGTGGAGAAAAAAGTCAACGCATCCAGACCGGCATGTCTCACGACTACTACACGCTGGCGGTCGCCGGCACCGTGGTTGTGGTGATCGTGGCGGCGATATGGAGGTAGAAGAATGTTGAGTATCGCCATATTCGTGCCGGTTGTAGCGGCCGTCATCATGCTGGCGTTTCCCCGGGACCGACCCGAGCTTGCCCGCTGGACAGCGCTGGGAGTAAGCGGAGTCCCCTTTGTAGTGATTATCGCGGCCTGGGCGCGATTCGAGGGCGGCCCTGGGTTCGAGATGGTCGAATCCCTGCCGTGGATCCCCTCGATCGGGGTGTCCTATCAGGTCGGTCTCGACGGTCTGTCGCTGCCGCTGGTTGCCTTGACCGCCTTGTTGTTCACTGCCTCGATTGCCTTCCCCGTCGACCTGCGGGGCCGGGCCCGCCAGTACTACGCCGCCTTCCTGTTCCTAGAAGGTGTCTCGCTCGGGCTCTTCCTGTCGCTCGACCTCATTCTCTTCTTCGTGTTCTTTGACCTGTCAGATCGGAAGAGCGTCGTGTAGGGAAAGAGTGTAGATCTCGGTGGTCGCCGTATCATTAAAAAAAAAAATCTACATCAAGATCATTATGTCTATTACTAGCTACTATCTGTCATGTGTCACGACATTGTTCCTTACTCC
>CALCCX010000464.1 GCA_937900165.1 uncultured Acidimicrobiia bacterium
CCAGGCGGGACGGTCGAGAAATCGGCGAGCCAGTCCCCGGTGCCGGCCTCGAGCCGATCCTCACGATCTAGAACGGCAACCAGATGCCGAAGCATGGCCGCCACTCCGCGCCCGAGCGCCTCGCCCATGTCGGCGATCTCGGACACCCGTGTGCCCTCGTCTTCGACGGGTGCCCGTCCAATGGTGACGGGGACGGTATCGCTCATACGGTTGCCTCGTCTGTGACCAGCGCTCGCTCCAGCAGTTGGGCGATGTCGACGACTTCGATCCTGCCTTCGTTGCCCGTTGTCTTCACCGCGTCTGTGTACATGACCATGTCCTTTGGACAGGCGACCACAAAGAATCGTACGTGCTCGCCGAGCGATACGGCCTCACGAATCCGGTTCTCGGCCGGACGCTCGTCCAAGTCGGAGTCATCCATCCAGATTCGGCCGCCCCCGGCCCCGCAACAGAAGCTGTCTTCCCGGCAGCGTCCCATCTCGATCAGGTCGAGTCCGGTGGCCCGGATCAGTCTGCGGGGCGCCTCGTATTCCTCCGCATAGCGGCCCAGATAGCAGGGGTCGTGATAGGTGGCGCTTGCCTCCAGCGAGTCGAGGTTCAGCTTCGCCGAGCTGACCGCGGAGTCCAGGACTTCGGTATAGTGCACGACCGGCACCTCGAGGTCGTACTCGTTGCTCAGCGTGTTCAGCGAGTGGGGGTCGGTCGTCACGATCTTTGAGAATTGTGACTCGCCGAACACGTCGCGATTGTTGTCGCGAAGCATCTCGAAGAGTCCTTCCTCTCCTGCTCTTCGCACGTCGTTGCCAGAGTTGTGTTCGCCCTCATACAGAATCCCGAAGTCGACGCTGGCTCGACCGAACAGACCGGCGACGGTTCTGGTCACCTCGACGGCTCGGGGATCGAACGAGGCGTAGTCCCCAACGAACCACAGATATTCGGCGGCCTCGGTGCGGATGTCCTTCGGCTTCGGGTCGACTCCCTTGGTCCAGCGGGCCCGCTGCTTGGCCGACTTTCCGAAGCTGTTACCGGCCCTGGTCAGAGATTGGAAGGCGGTCTGCAGGCCCGCCTCGACGTCCCCTACGTCAACCAGACGGCGTCGCAGTTGCACGATGGTCGGCACGTGCTCGATCCCGACCGGGCAGACTTCCATGCAGGCCATGCAGGTCGTACAGGCCCACAACGTCTCCGTCTTGATGACGTTGCCGGCCACTTCGACGGCGTCAGGGTGCCCTGGTTCGGCGCCCGGCCCGTACCAGAGTTTGATTCCGGCGCTCCGGTCGGCGAACTCCCGAATATCGAGGATCAGGTCTCGTGGTGATAGGGGAGCACCCGAAGCCCTGGCCGGGCAGACCTCATGGCACCTACCACACTTCGTGCAGGCATCGGCGTCCAGCAGTTCCTTCCAGGAGAACTTCAGGAGGGATTCGTAGCCGGGGGCGGCGGAGTCCTCCACGTCTGGGAGGCGCCGCGCCGAGTCTGGGTCCGTGAAGAGCAGATCGGCCGCGTCGGTGATCATGTGCATGGCCTTGGAGAACGGTATGTAGGCCACGAACGCCAGTGCCGAAAGCCCGTGCACCCACCATGTGATCACCCGCGCCAGCTCGTTCCCGCCTTCGCCCATCCAGGAGAAGAGCCATGCAATCGTCCAGCCGGAAAAGGCCACGACCTCGAACGAAGGGAAATCGTTGGCTGCTATCCGAAACCCCTCGAGCAGGAACCCGCTGACTGCGATGAACAGCAGCAGGCCGAGGAACGCACGATCATCGAGGCTGTAGCCCGACCGGTCGTACTCGTCGGGTTCACGATCGACCCTCTCGTAAGACAGGCGGAACGGCTCGCTGCGTCTTTTGAATCCCAGGAACAACAGGCCGGCGATAAAGCCAAGGCCGAACAGGTCCAGCAAGAACGCATAGACGACGTAGAACGTCCCGTTCCAAAACTGCCATTCCGGCTTGTTGAGGATGAACTTGATGATGTCTGCGTCGATGGCGATGATCGTGGTCCCGACCAGCAGAACCATGAATCCCCAGAAGACGAAGAAGTGGGCGACCCGCACCGCCGGATCACGTTTGCCGATGGTGCGCTGCGACGAGATGTCGCCGATGGCCACCGCCAGCCGCCTCAAAGTGAGTCGGCCAGTCGCTGTTCCCCGTCGGTATTTGGCGAAGCGGCGCCATGCCCCGTATACGAAGATCAGGATGGCGACGAGGGACAGCACGTAGAACACGACGATCGCCGAAACCCCGAAGGATTCGAAGACCTCGCGACCTTCCACGGTGGCGAGTACGGCCACGCGTTCAGTTGTCCAGGAGGTCGGTTAGTTCCGGCAGGAGATCAAAGATGTCGCCGACCCAACCGTGGTGGGCGACACCGAAAATCGGGGCCTGAGGGTCGGTGTTGACGGCGATGATCGTCGAAGAGTCCCGCATGCCTTCGATGTGCTCGGGCGCTCCACTCACGCCCAGGGCCAAGTAGACCTTGGGAGTGACCGTGAGACCGGACTTGCCGACCTGGCGGCTCTTGGCCAGCCAGCCCTGGTCGATGATCGGCCGCGAAGCCGCCACCGCGCCGCCGAGCGCCTCGGCCAGTTCCTGGGCCTCTTCGATGTTGTCCTCCGATTCGATACCGCGGCCCACCACCACCAGGACCTCTTCGGTGGTGATATCAACGTCGCCGCCCTCCGGTTCGCTGAGTTCGATGAACGTCGTACCGGGCGCGCCCGCCGCTTCGGACAAGACCTCGACCTCGCCAACGCCGCCGCTCCTGCCCGCCTCGGCCTGGCCGGCACCAGATAGCAGGGCGAACACTGCCCGGTCGCCCTCGACGGTCACGTCCGCCTCGATCTTGCCGGCGTACAACTGGCAGGTCGCGGTGAGGTCACTTTCAGCGTCGATGGACTGGCAATAGGAAACCAGCGGGAGGTCGTTGCCAATGGCAATGTGTGACGCAACGTCCATGCCGACCGAGGTGTACGGCACCAATACGATTTTGGGGCTTCGGGAGGAAACGAGGTCCGCGCAAATGCCGGAGTGCCCAGTTGGGTCGAAGGCTGCGGTCCCGTCGACCACTGCCAGAATACGATCAGCTCCGCCCAGCGCGGCGGCCATGGCTTCTGCGTTGGCTCCGACTACGGCGGCCTCCACCGATCCGCCCGTTTGCGAAGCGAGTGCACGGGCTATTGCCAATGCTTCGAATGTGGCGTCCGTGAACGAACCTTGTAGATGTTCTGCGATGACCAAGACGTCTTCGCTCATACGGACACCCCCGCTCCGCGGATGATCTCCAGGATCCGTTCTGCTGCGGCCGACTCATCCCCATCGATCATGGCGGCCCCCTCTCCGGTGTCCGGGATTCGCACCGCGTCGATTCGCACCCGCGAACTCGGTGCCGGCGGTGTCGCGTCGACTTCGTTCAGGGCGCCTGATTCCTGGGCCTGGCGAATTCGGCTCACCGCCACGTATCTGGGTGCCTGGCGCGCCGCCTGAATTCCGAGGACCGCCGGCAGGCTCACCTGATAGTCGGCGGTGATGCCGCCCCAGTACTCCTTGGTCGCTCGCAGGCCGCTGTCGTTCGGATTCGCGCCGACCACCACCGAGACGTGGGGCAGTCCGAGGCGGGCCGAAAGGAGCATGCCGACCTGCCCGTCGATCTCGTCCGTGGCCTGGACGCCGCAGAAGACAGCGTCGTATGAAAGGCTGGCCAACGCTCCGGCAAATAGTTCGGCCTGGGCGTGGGAGTCGAGGGCAGGTAGGTCGTCACCGAGTTGAATCGCAGTATCCGCGCCTTTGGCGATGGCGGTGTGCAACATCTGGGGGACCTCGTCCGCGTTGCCGATCGCCAACACGGTCACTGTGCCGCCCGCCTCTTCCTTCAGCAAGATGGCTTCTTCGAGCGCGTGGTCGTCGAACTCGTTCAGCACGTAGCCGAGAAAGTCACGATCGAGATCCGTCTCGTCTTCATTGAGTTCGAGTTCCTCGGCGGGATCGGGCACAGCGCGGAGTAGCACGACGATGTCCATGTCTATTTGTCTTCTCCCTCACTCCGAGCGCCGACTATTCCCCATCGAGGCCGAGGGCTGTGGCCAGCAGCTCGGCGATGTCGAGGACGGCTAGGGCGCCATCATTGTTTGTTGACTTCACGGCATCCTCGAACCGGGACACCTCGTACGGGCAAACGACACATAACGTGTCTGCCCCTGTCTCGACCGCGTCCAATACTCGCTTTTCGGACAGGCGCATCGACTGGTTCCCGGCGGCGTGGCCATCCATCCACATCCCTCCTCCGCCACCGCCGCAGCAGTACCCCTTCTCGCGGATTCGCCACATCCCCCCCAGCCCTCCCCCCGGC
>CALCCX010000465.1 GCA_937900165.1 uncultured Acidimicrobiia bacterium
GAAGGAGAGAGGAGGGTGAGTGTGAGGGAGAGTGAGGGAAGGAGGGTGGGGAGTGAATATGTGGAAGAGGGAATTGGGGATGTGGAGCATGTGGAACAGACGGTAGTGTTAGTTTTTTTTTTTTTCAAGCAGAAGACGGCATACGAGATATATCAGTGTGACTGGAGTTCAGACGTGTGCTCTTCCGATCTGCCGTATTCGACGACTACGTCGTCTACCGTCCTGCCATGCTCCGCGGCTGGGTTGCCGGCGCCGATTTCGAATGGCAAGCCGGTCTCTGGCGGCGAATCGCGAGTCGACTAGATCGGAAGAGCGTCGTGTAGGGAAAGAGTGTAGATCTCGGTGGTCGCCGTATCATTAAAAAAAAAAATCATCCATGCCGTGCACTCTCACTCTCCCATCCTCTCATCCATCTTTTTCGTTGCTGCTTTCCACTCTTTCGCCCTTCCTATCTCCTCCTCCTTTACCCGCCCTCATCTCACCACCCTCCTCCAGTCCGTTTCATTCTCAACTCACTATTCCCTATTCACTACTCACTATTATCCGTTCTCTCCGTCAACACGTGCCACCGCTCATACAGCGCATCGACGCGCTTCTGGACCTCGTCGAGTTTGGTGCAATGCTCGCGCATCCTCCGGTGGTCCGCGGCCAGGCCCACAAACTGCCGGGGAAAGTGCGCCGCCTCGCCCTCAAGACGGCCCTTTCGGCGAAACAGGCGGAAGGCAAGCTGGTGGTTCTCGACACCGCCATGCTCAAGGAGGGGAAGACGGCGCACCTGGCCAAGCGCCTGGACAAGCTGGGCTGGACCTCGGCCCTGGTCATCGACGGTCCCGAAGTCGACGCCAACTTCGCCCGCGCCGCCAGCGATGCACAGCTCGCGTCGCTCGGAGGCGATGTCGCTCACCCATCAATCGGGCTCGTCGTGCTCCTCGTCATTCACGTCCTCAACATCTACAAACCACGAGGTCGCACCCGACGAGGCCAACGAACCCGGACACGGTCGAGTGATCTCGAACGGGATGAAGCACTCTCGACGCACTGAGTCCAACGACGCGCACACAGGCGCGCAACGCAGAAGGGTCCGTCGTCGACCGGGCACAATAGGCCGCAGCCGGCGGAGTGCCTGACCATACCCAACAGTGCATATCACTCACGGCTGGCAGCCTGCGTCAACCGCTCAGAACGGCACATCTGATCGGGGCTTCGACGCCTCCACTCCCCAAGCCCACATCGCCTGACGGTGCCCGAAACATCGCTCGGCCCGTGGAGCCTCGACCGATCGAAGCGCGCGGTCACTCGATCATCGGATGAACTGGCCTGTCCTCGTACATCGGCTCGAACCAACGCTAGGGGTCGAGCCGATGGTCCTGAGCTGGGCTCCTTCGAGGGTGTCGGGATCGTCGATTCCGTCGAACCTGAGATCAAACATGAACTCATGGTCAAGATCACGAAGAGGAACTCGCGCAGTTGGGATAAGGCAGGGTTCCGCCACGAAGGTCCGGCGGCCATCGGTGGCACGAACTGGCCCGGAACAGGCGGGTATTGCTGGCGGTTGCATGTGGATACACTCGGCTGATGGGTGGATCTCCTTCTGTTGTTGCGCTGCGCTCCGTTCTCGAGGCTAAGGATGGGGCTCATCGCAGGGATGGGCAGGAGGCGATGGTGCGGGCTGTCGAGGAGGCTATGGCCGGGCAGGCGCACCTGTTGGTCGAGGCGGGGACCGGGACTGGGAAGTCGCTTGCGTACCTCATACCGGCGATCGTTGGTGGTCATCGGGTGGTGATCTCCACTGCCACCAAGAATCTCCAGAATCAGCTTGCCGACGGGGAGTTGCCGTTCCTGGCCGAGCATCTTGACCAGCCGCCGACCTGGGCGGTGATCAAGGGTCGGGGCTCGTATGCGTGCATGGCCAAGCTGGCCGAGCGGTTCGGCGAGGACCTGTCCGGTGAGGGCCTGTTGTTCGCCGATGATGATCGTGACTCGATGGTGGCGATCAAGGATTGGGCGCTGTCAGGCGCCACTGGAGACCGCGACGACCTACCAGAACCCGTCGAAGACGAGGTGTGGCGCTCTGTTTCGGTGTCGGGGATGGAGTGTCCGGGGCGGAGTCGCTGCCCCCAGGGTTCTGTCTGTTTCGCCGAGGCTGCCTTCGACCAGGCTGCAGACGCAGACGTCATAGTCACCAACCATCACCTCTACGGTCTCGACGTCACCTCTGGCGGCAACATCCTGCCTGAGCACGACGTGGTCGTATTCGACGAGGCCCATCGGCTCGAGGACGCAATGTCGAATGCGTTCGGCGTCGATCTGAGTGCCGGACGGCTCTATTCGCTGGCCAACAATGCCAACCGGCTGATCGACCCGAAGAAGAAGGCCAACGACCCGATCGGTGCCTTGCGAGACGCGGCCGGTGAACTCGGCAAACTCGTCGAGGGCCTCGACGGGACGCGGCTGCGTCCGGGAGACGGAGACCTGGGCACCGCGCTGCGCAATGGTCGCAGGGCAGCAGATGCGGTTGGCAAGGCGCTGATCAAACCGGACCTCGACACCGACCCCGACGTCGGACCCCTGGCCAGGGTCAAGAACCAGGTCGGCCACCTCCTTGGCGACATCGATCTGGCGTTCGATCTCCCAGACGGATACGTCGCCTGGGCCGAGCCTTACCGGGGGGTGATCAGGGTCGCCCCGATCGAGGTCGGCATCAACCTGGCCGCTGGGCTGCTGACGTCGAAGCCGACGATCATGACGTCGGCCACCATGACCATGGGCGGGCGTTTCGATTCGCTGGCCGACCGGCTCGGCTTCTTACGAGATCCTCTTGAAGACGACCCGATGGCCTCCGAGGTCGAGGACCCCATCTCCCGCACCTATCAGGGCCTGGTGGTGGAAGGCTCGTTCGATCACAAACAGGCCGGCCTGCTCTACATCGCTGCCCATCTGCCCGATCCTCGGGCCGAGGTGTACGCAGACGACGCCGACCGTGAAGCCGAGGTGCTGATCGACGCGGCCGGAGGCCGAGCGCTGGTGCTCACCACCTCATATGCGGCGATGCGCAGATTCGCCGAACACCTCAGGGTCGCCAAACCGTACAAAGTGCTCATGCAGGGCGAGGTCTCCAAGCGCCAGCTCCTCGCCGAGTTCAGCGAAGACGAAACCTCGGTACTGGTGGCGACGATGGGGTTCTGGGAGGGCATCGACGTGCCAGGACCCTCCCTGTCACTGGTCGTACTCGACAAGATTCCGTTCACCCGTCCCAACGACCCGCTCAATCAGGCGAGGCGGGAGGCCGTCGAGGCTCGGGGCCTGTCCGCATTCGACATGGTCGACCTACCGAGAGCCGCCATGCTGATGGCCCAGGGAGCCGGCCGTTTGATCAGGGGCGAAACCGACCGGGGCGTCGTGGCAGTTCTCGACCAGCGCCTCGTGGCGAAACGCTACGGCCTGCGGATCATCCGCACGATGCCTGATTTTGTGCGCACCACGGAACGGCGCCGAGCGATCCAGTTCCTCGAGGATCTGGTCGGGACGGCGGAAGCCGGTGTGAATCAGACCGTGTAGCTCGCCCCTGGCAGCAGGGAGATCATCTCGATCCCCTCGGCGGCCAACGCCGCGCCCGCGAATCCCTCGATGAACTCCCGGCCACCGTCGGTCAAATAGAAGTCATGGGTTGGAATGACCTGGCGAACCCCAACCCGCTTGGCGAACTGGATCTGCTCGTATGGGGTCGCCCAAGGGATCAACAACCCCAAGGCCATCACCGGCCCCGCTTTGGTGGGTTCAGTGCTGTCCCCAGGGTGGGTGAGAATGCCGTCGACGGTGTAAGCCCGGTTGGGAGGCTGATCGCCGCTGGGAATCTTGCCGTGCAGCACGTCTTCGGAGGTGACGTCTTTCGGGTTGTAGTCGAGCACTTCGATGTCATGAGGGGCCAGCAGATCGGCCACAGACAGGTTGCCGTGCACGGTGACGTCGGTGCCCCTGTCGATCAGCCACCTGACGAACTCCGGTTTGACGTGGTCGCCGTGTTCGTGGGTGATCAGTACGCGGCTGATGTCACCAACTGTGTTGAGATCGACGACCCCGGAATCGAACGTGAAGAAACCTGGGTCGATGAGGGTGGCGGCGGTGTCGGTCCGCAGGACCAGGCACGAGTCTGCGAGGCGTCGAATGGTCGTCATACCTCGAACCTAGTGCATGTCTGTGAGTTGCGGGTGCCGGTCAGGCGTCGAGTAGCCAATCGTTGGTCAGCACCGTTTCAAAATGCTCGACGAGAGCGCCTTTGCGATGGTCCGCCAACCTGGCCACCCAGGTCTTGAAGCGGTCGCTTTGGCGGAACCCTTCCACATGGGCTTCGACGGTCTCCCATCGCACGATGAGCACGTACCGGCCCGGCGACTCGATGCTTCGCTGCACGGTGTGCCCCAAGTAGCCGGGACCCGCCGCCAGCAAGGTCGCCACTTCGTGCATGGCCGCCTCGAAGTCTTCAGGGTCATCGGTGTGAAGGTCTGCAATCTCGATGATCAAAGGCTGGGCTCCTTGCTTGGGCTGTATCGCAGTCTGGTCGATCTTGCCGGTCAGCCGCGGGCGGAGTCGCGGCCATTGGGGGAGATCGTATACCGTGGTTTCCGATATATCGGCACTCGATATATACTGGGCACATGCGAGAACCGACCTACTACATCATGACAGCGTTGCTCGAAGGTCCCCTGCATGGGTACGGAATAGTCAAGGAGGTGGAGGCCCTGACTGACGGCCGGATACGTTTGGCCGCCGGTACTTTGTACGGGGCCCTCGATCGGTTGGTGGAGCGCGGGGAGATCGAGGTCGATCGCGAGGAGCAGGTGAGCGGGCGGCGCCGCAGGTATTACAGACTGAGGCCAAGCGGCGAAGACGCGGTGGCTGCTGAAGTGAGTCGAATGAGGAGTGCGATCGCGGCAACCGGGACTCGATTCGTCGCGACGAAACCAGCGGTGTCACCTTGAGCGACTACCGATTTGTTATACGTGCCTACCCGGCCGGCTACCGCGAAGAATTTGCCAGCGAGTTGGTCGGCGTTGCCAACGACCTGGTGGGCGAGGGTTGGTCCGCCAGGCAGTCCTTGAGCCTGGCAGTGGGCGGCGCACGGATCAGAGCCAGACAGGGGACCAACAGTTCACCTCGAGAAGTGTGGGCGAGTGGAGTAAGGGTCGCATTGTTGGTCTCGGTGGTCCTGGGTTCGGCGCCAGTGCTGGCCTATTCCATGGGACTCATCTCGGCTCCGGCTTTTCGGCTTCCCCGCTATTTCTTGGCTCTGGCGGTGCTCACGATTGTTGCGATGACGATCAGCACCAGGTGGTGGGTTGCGGTGCTTCTAACCGCCTTCCGGGGCGCGGTGTTGTACGTCTCAGCCGGGATATTCGATGGACCGGCAATCGTGGGTCTCATAAGCCTGATATCGGCTGTCACGATGATTGGGCTTGCTTGGTGGTTGGCGGTCACAACCGACGGTCGCAAAGCGGCCAGCCCGGCTGTGACAGGCGTTCTGGTGGCCACAGCAATGTTGCTTGTTGGGTTTGGCGGCGCCGGGCTAGGCAGTCTCTTTGTGCCTGCCTTGGCCATCTTGTATCTCGGAGGCCTGATTGTCTCCAGGATCGATCCCCGACTCGCCGCGGCTGGGAGCGTTCTTTCAATGTTGTTTGTTTCGTCCATTTTCCTGGCCGCCATGGTCAGGGAGGAGACAGGCCTGGGCTATTGGGTACCGATCGGAACCTCCATTGCGGCCCTCATCGTTGTGGTCGTCGCAACCTGGTCTGGAACGAGGCGGCTAGTCCGCGCCTGAGGGGGCTGTTCCTCGTGGTTTGTCGAGCAGCAATCTGGCCGACCCGCTGATGATGGGCTTGGTGCTCAGCCGCGGGCAGAGTCGAGGAAGTCGAAGATGTCCACGCCGTCTGACAGCGAGGCCATGACGTGGCCCTCGCCTTCTCGGATCTCGAAAGCCACGTCCGCTCCCAACGATTCCAGAGTGTCACGGGCCTCGGCCATGGGTCCCTGCCAGCCGGGGTCTTCGCCTCCGACGAACATGGCGAACGGGATGTTCGCCAGGTCTCGGAGGGTGTCGCGGTCTTCGTCTGACTCCGGGAAGCCGGGGAATACGACCATGGAGGCGTAGCTGTCGGGGTTGAGGGCGGCCACCCGGAAGGCGCTGCGTCCTCCGTTCGAGATCCCGGCCAGGTGGTAGCGGCCCCCCTCAGGCTTGATCCAGGCGTGGGCCTCGAGGAACTCCGGGATGTACTGCTCCGACCCCTGGAAGAACAGAGTTCCATCGGGTGCAGCCGGGCTCAGCACGACCCATCCTCTGGCCAGCGCCTCAGGGGCGTAGGTGGACTCGGCCACCGAAACAGTCAAGTTCACATCTTGGCCGCCTGGAGGCATGGCCAAAAGCACCGGGTATTGCTGGGCTGGATCGAACCCGTTGGGAAGGATCAACGCATAGGTGATTTCGGTGCCGTCCGACATCGTGATGTTGCGCACGTCGACCTCGCCGGGCGACAGGTCACCAGGCACAGCATCCAAAGATTGACCAGCCGCCGGAGGGTCAGACGGCCCTGAGTCCGCGGTAGACGAGGCGCCGGAAGTTCCGCCACAAGCTGCCAGACCGATACCGAGGAAGATCAGAAAGCGTCGCACAGCAGCACGCTAGAGCGTGCCAGATCTTCGGCGAGGCAATGGCCGGCGCCTTGTCGGTCTCGGGCTTCGTCCGCCCCTATCCACGGCGGGCCGAGTTCATACCCTGGACCTGATCGAAGTCGGCCACGGACCCGAAATCAGTGGTGCCCGGTTTCTCGGTGTGTCTGATGTAACTGTAGCCCCAGTGGTGTATGCTGAAGGCATGAAACGGCTTCAGATCATGATCGAGGAGGACCTCGACGAGGCCCTTGGGCTTGAGGCCAAGAAGCAAGGCACGTCGAAGGCGGCACTGATTCGCCGGTTTGTCCGAGGTCACCTCGGCACCCCAGACCATGGCAACGATTCGCTGGCCGAAATGGTGGGAGTCGATGAGTTCGATCCGGCGCCAATCGACGACGTTGTCTATCGGTGATCTTCGTTGACACCTCCTTCTGGGTTGCCTTGCGCAATCGCCGCGACCGCCGTCACGAAGAGGCTCGAGCGTTGATGTCAGAGGCTGACCTGCCGGCAATGCTTACTTCAAATCATGTGATTGGCGAGACATGGACATTTCTGCGACGTCGCGCTGGACACGGCTCGGCCGTTGACTTTCTCGAGCAGATCGAGAGATCAGAAAGATTGGCTGTCGAACACGTGACCCAACAGCTCGAGGACCAGGCACTGAGTTGGCTCCGCCGTCACGACGAGCGGGAATACTCGTTTGTCGATGCCACCAGCTTCCAGGTCATGATCACATCAAGAATCAACTCGGCATTGGCATTCGACGGCGACTTCTCAGCGGCTGGTTTCGTCGAACTCCGCCACGCTGACGGATGATCCCCAAGACGATTCCCACTTCAGGCAGGACGCGGCCTGGACGCAGTGAAGGCCGGAAACGCCCTCGCAGACGAAACAGCGTTGTCACGGACCGTGGACCGCTGAAGATTGCTCCGAAGTTACGGGGCTGAAGGCAAATCAGACGAGATCGGCGTTGAGGCGCGGTCAGTCGATGACGATTTCATCTCGTCGGTATCGACTGGGACTCTCTGTCCGAGCCAGACGGCTGTGAGGATGAGCACCATGCCAAGGAGTTGGCCGATACTCAGCGTCTGGGCCAGCATCATCCATCCGGCGATGGCGGCAACGACCGGACTCAGTAGTGCCAGCAGGCTCACCTGGGCCACAGGTAGCAGCTGGATCCCTCGGAACCAGAGAACGTAGGCGAGGGCTGTCCCCACGCTGGTCAGCCACAGGAATCCGACGAGGTTGGTCGAACTGATCGTCTGAGGCAATCCCTCGATGCCGAGGGTGAGAGGAATCAGAAACACGCCTCCCGCGACCAGTTGCCAGGAAGTGAATGCCATCAAGGAGACCGGCCGACCCCAGCGTTTAGTCAGGACGACTCCTGTTGCCATGGCCAACGCTCCAGCCAATCCGGCCGCTACACCGATGGAGTCGAGATGGGCGTCGGCTCGCAATACGAGGAGTCCAACGCCGACCAGACCCAGAGTGCCGCTGACGACGATCACTCGCCTGAGTGGTTCGGCGAGGAGAGTGGCGGCGAGTCCGGCGGCAACCAGAGGTTGGATGGCCCCAAGGGTGGCCGCGACTCCGCCCGGAAGACGAAAGGCGGCGAGGAAAAGCAAAGCGAAGAACCCTCCGATGTTCAGAACGCCAAGGATCCCGGCCTTCAGCCACCATGAACCCTGGGGGCGCTGCCGAGTAAAGGCGGCGATGGCGATGCCGGCCGGCAGGGCTCTGATGAGGCCGGCCAGGAGCGGGCGGTCGGGAGGCAACATCTCCGTCGTGACCAGGTATGTGGTGCCCCAGGTCATCGGCGCCAGAGCGGTGGCGGCGATCAACCCGAATTTGGCTCTCTCTATGCCCCGCATACAGTCCCTCTCCAAGTTCTCTCAACGTTGAGATAGATTCTATTGAATCAAGTCTCTCAATGTCAAGAGACCCTGATAGGATTGGCTGGTGGAACGTGATCATGTCGACGAAATCCTGGAGCAATGGCGGCGTGAGCGGCCAGACGTCGACACGTCGGCGATGGGGATCATCGGCCGGATTGGTCGACTCGAACGGGTGATCGGGGCGGAACTCGACCGTGTGTTTGCAGAACATGGCCTCGAAAGGTGGGAGTTCGACGTCCTGGCCACCCTGCGCCGATCCGGGTCCCCGTATCAACTGACGGCCGGCCAACTGCTGTCTTCGATGATGATCACGTCCGGAGCGGTTACGAACCGGCTCGACCGCCTCGAGAAGCGGGGACTAATCCAGCGGGAGAGCGATCCCAGCGATGGGAGAGTGGTGTTCGCCAGGCTGACGGCGGCCGGGCTCGCCAAGATCGACGCCGCCCTTCCCGATCACGCCGCCAACGAGACGCGGCTGGTGACGGGGCTGGGGCTCGAGAATCGGGGAGTCCTCGCTGATCTACTCCGCCAACTGCTCCATCACGTCGGCAATCCCGAGCGCACCGGATGACTCATGTATTTACCAATTCCGGCCGTCAGCTCCCCGACTCCAACACGGTCTTGAGGCGCCGGTAGTCCTTGCGCTGACCAGGAAGCGCATCAGAGGTGTTGCCAGCCGGAATACGCCCTTTGGTTCTCCGGTGACGATCGCCTTGACAGTCGATCTCCCCGGTGACGGCTCGGTGACGAGGCGAGTCACGTCAATCGGCATCGTTCCGCTGGTAGTGCGGATCCGGATCTTGTGGTTCTGTTCGAATTCGATCACTTCGAATGACGAAACGATCTTCTTCCCCAGAAACGATGCCCTCTGGTCATACGTGGAGCCGAGCCGAAGAGGCGGTTCGCTCGTCCAGGTGCAGGTCGGCATTCCCTTCTGCCATTTCGGATTGTTTGACATGTCGGCGAGATAGGAGAACACCTCCGAAGCCTTCGTTCGATCGTGATTGATGCGGTCACTTCCACGTGGCCACCCTCCTAGACTTGAGCGGCAACGGCGCCGCTGGCGCTAGTCACGATCTGTCTGATCAGCGCCTCGGGATCGTGTTGCATTGGTTCATCGTCTGACAGCAGCGCGCCGACCATTCCGAACAGGGACCACCGGATTCGCCAGGCCAGTACATCGCCGGGGACGTCTGGCACAGCCAAGATGAGGTGGGGCATGAATTTGTCGGCGACAGGGCGGAATCGTTCCTCGACCAATGATTTGACGAAATTCGAGGGGCGGACATAGATCGCGCCGATGAGCCTGGCGCGACCCTCGCCTCTTTCGTCCAGGGCGAGGGATGCCTCGATGTCAGGTCTGGCCAAGGCTTCGATGATTGCCGCGAGTGGAATTGGGCCAATGGTCTCCTGGACTGCATTGTCGAGCAGCGCAACTCGGCGAATGTTGAGCGGGGTGAGGATGCGATCGAGTACTTGTCTGGCCAGCCTTTCACGGTTCCCGAAGTGATAGTGGATTGAGGCTGTGTCAGTGTCCGCAGCTCTCATGATCGCTCGTAGCGAGCTCCCTTCGATGCCGTGGATCGCAAACTCTGCTTCTGCTGCGTCGATCAACGCCACGACGGTGGGTTTTTCAGTCATATGACTGAACAATACTTCAGTCATGTGACTGAAGACAAATCTGTTGCCAGGCCCGTATGGTCATGGGGTCTGCGAATACGAGAGCGAGAACATGGCCGAGGTGCCGTCCGTCGACATGACCGGCAGGACCTGCATGGTCACCGGTGCCAGCAGCGGCATCGGCAAGGCGACCGCTATCGGTCTCGCCCGAATGGGCGCCGACCTGGTGCTCGTATGTCGTGATCGAGGCCGAGGTGAGGATGCGGCGGAAGAGATATCGGATCAAGCCGGGTCGGGATTCGTGGAGTTGCTCATCGCCGACTTGGGCGTCCAGTCACAGATCAGAAGGCTGGCAGAGGGGCTTCTGTCGACCTCTCGGCCTCTTCATGTGCTGGTCAACAATGCAGGGGTGACGATCAACGACCGGAGCGAGACCGAGGACGGAATCGAAACTACGTTTGCGATCAACCACCTCGGCCCCTTCCTGTTGACCAACCTGCTGTTGGACAGGATCAAGGAGAGCGCCCCGAGCCGGGTCGTCACCGTGTCCTCGGTGGCTCACAAATTTGGGAGCGGGATGAATTTCGAGGACATCAACTCAGAGCAGAACTATGGAGGCCTGCGGGTGTACGGCCGGTCGAAGCTCGCGAATATTTTGTTCACCCGAGAGTTGGCGAGGCGCCTCGAAGGCACCGACGTCACTGCCAACTCGCTGCATCCGGGGTCGGTTGCCAGCAACTTCGGTCAGAACAATGGTGGGTTCCTGCGGCCACTGATCCGGCTGATGGCCCCGATGATGAAGAGCCCCGAAAAAGGCGCTCAGACGTCGATCTTTCTGGCCAGTTCGCCGGAGGTCCAAAGTGTATCCGGCGCCTACTTTGTCAACTGCAAGGAGCAGACGCCGGGTAGAGCAGCTACTGACGAGGCGGATGCCAAGAGGCTGTGGGACCTCAGCACAGAGATGACCTCGCTGTGACTCACACCGGAGCGTGTGGTCGAATTATCGACCCTGTACGTCATTGCAAACCCTTGGGGGAACCGGAGTCGCTCCCAAGGCTCCGAAAGTCGAACCGACCTGCCGGCGGGCAAACCCATCGGGTTCAGTCGAGCGCAGTACTCAGTCGCTTGGGAGGATGTAGCTGGCGGTGGCGTGGGCTACAAGGCGGTCGGGGTTGTGGTCCTCGGTCAGATCAACCGATGAGTATGCAACTCGTCTGCCGATCTTGAGCAACCGGGCAGTGGCCAGAACGTCCCGGCCGATCGCCGGCCTGAGGAAGTTCATCTTGAGTTCATTGGTGACTGTCAATGGGAGGATTCCCGTCCGCGTGAAGATCGCTGCGTAGACGGCCACATCGGCGAGCGCCATGAGGGTTCCGCCGTTGACGATTGCCCCTGGGCGGGTCCAGCGGTCCTCGTATTCGAACCTGGCGACGCCCAGGTCGATCTCGAGTCGATCACAGGTGATGTTCATCTCGGTACAGAATGGCAACTG
>CALCCX010000466.1 GCA_937900165.1 uncultured Acidimicrobiia bacterium
TTATATCAAGCAGAAGACGGCATACGAGATATATCAGTGTGACTGGAGTTCAGACGTGTGCTCTTCCGATCTGCCTTGCTGAGGCGTTCGGCCACGTCTCGACGCGGTGGGGGAACGGGTTTCTGATCACCTCTGTTGCGCCCTTCATCACGGCTGATTCCGAAGATGTGATCTTGGTGCCCGATGCAGGCCAGCCGCCGTCTGGTGCGGGTGGTGCGCCTCTGGAGACACCCATGCATGCTGAGATCTATCTAGCCCGGACCGATGTCAAAGCGATTTGCCGAGGCCATCCCCCTGCGGTTGTCACTTGGGGAGTAGGCACGGATGAGCTTCCTCTCCTACATGGACTTGGCGCTCTCGCCGGGTCCCGTGTGTCCGTACACCTCGATGTAGACCTGATCAGTTCGCCCGGTCAAGGCTCCGCGGTGGCCGCCACTCTCGGAGGCGAGTCATCGG
Source organism: uncultured Acidimicrobiia bacterium (assembly GCA_937900165.1). Lineage (GTDB taxonomy): Bacteria > Actinomycetota > Acidimicrobiia > Spongiisociales > Spongiisociaceae > SZUA-232. The sequence goes on from CALCCX010000466.1 coordinate 457, forward strand.
TGATCCTGCGGGCAAACGGATGTCTGTCAGTTGGCGCCACGCTTCTCGAAGCCCTAACTCGACTCTATTTCCTCGAAGATCGGGCAAGAGTTGCCTTGGAACCTTCCAATACCGGACTCGTGGTCGATTGGGGAGATCGGTTGCGACACACCGACCCGGAGCTGATTCGGGCAATGGCTTGGGTGAAGGCCGCCTTCGGTGGTGCTTCTTGAGCGAAATGACTCCACAGACCGCCGAGGATTATAAGGACCGCTTCCTCAAGCATCTGTCCCAGACGGTTCCAGGCCGTAAAGAAATGGTGATTACTCGGGCCTCAGGATGCCGTCTATTCACCCCTGACAGGGAATATCTGGACATGATCTCAGGGATTGCGGTTGCCAACATCGGCCACTCCCATCCCGAGGTCATAGAGGCTGTCGAGCGGCAGATACGTGAATACTCGCACGTCAATGTCTACGGGCGTTTTGTGCTCGCCCCTCAGGTGGAGATCGCGGAAAGGCTGACTCGGGTAGCACCCGGCGATCTCGACGTGGCTTTCCTAACGAGCACCGGTACCGAAGCCAACGAGGGCGCTCTGAAACTTGCACGCAAATACACCGGTCGACCCGGCTACGTCGCATTTGAGGGCTCTTTTCATGGCCGAACCTACGGCTCGCTGTCTGTGAGCTGGCGCGATCGCTACCGCGACGGATTTCAGCCACTGTTGGAGCAAGTGACTTTCGTGCCCTTCGACGATCTTGATGCGGCGGCGCAAGCGATTGGTCCGGAAACTGCAGGGGTCATCGTTGAACCCATTCAAGGCGAGGCCGGGGTCCGCATCCCCGCCGATGATTTCCTCCCCGGTCTGCGTGAACTGTGCAGCGATCATGGTGCGCTCCTTATCGCGGACGAGATCCAAGGAGCAATGGGGAGAGCTGGACACTGGTATTCGTGTCAGGAATGGGAAGTGACTCCCGACATCATCACCGTGGCAAAGGCCGTCGGCGGCGGCTTGCCCCTCGGGGCATTCATTTCGACGAGGGAGATCTTCTCGACCTTTCTCGATCCGCCCCTGTCACATGTGACGACCTTCGGAGGCAACCCCGTCTCATGTGCAGCCGCTATTGCCGCCTTCGACGTCGTCGAGCGGGAGAGACTGGCGGAGCGTGCTGTCGAGATGGGCGAAAACATGCGGAAGGGTTTCGATGTGATGATGGAGAAACACGATGCTCTCGAGACTGTCCGCGGTCTCGGACTGTGGTGGGCATTCGATGTATCACCGACCGAGAATGCCATGGCAGTCGTCGCTGCCATGGAGCGACGTGGTGTGATCGTTGGGTCGATGCTCAACGCCGACGGCACCATCCGGATCGCACCTCCGCTCACCGTCACCACCGCTGAACTGGATGAGATGTTCAACGCACTCGACAACGCACTAACCGAATTAGCTGGTTCCTGACGGACGTCTCTCGGCCTTCCGTTCAAGAGGAGCAGTGGTGGTCAACGACTTCGCCGGGGAGTCGGGCCCGGGAGCGTTCGGGCCGATGTTTCGACATCATGATGCGGGTCGAAACCGGTGGAGCGGCTCACACAATGGGTACGCTCCAATCGATGCTCGAGTCCACAGGGTTTGGCGAGATCCGCGTGCTCGAGTTGCCGGACCCTCTCACGGTCCTGGTGGGAAGACGTTTATGAGCGAACACGCGCCGACTGTCGATGAGGTCTACGCAACGTTACTGGACAGAATCGGCGCCGGGACTATCGAGGTTGGGAGCAAACTGCCATCGTGTCGCGTCTTGGCCGACGAAATGGGGTCAAACCCCAGCACTGTCAATCGTGCAATTCGCAGACTGGCCCGCCATGGGCTGGTACGGACCGAGCCGAGAAGAGGATCATTCCTGGTTAACGCCGGTGCTGCACCTGAGCTGAGACTTGGGGAAGTAGAGCGCGAGGTTCGTCACGCGGTTCTGGTTGCGCGCCGAGCCGGGCTCGGCTCTGCTCGCATCAGAGATATCTTCGAGTCTGCGCTCGGCCTCGGCGGTGGTCATGTCGGTGCTATAGCGTTCCTCGAATGCAACACCTATGACCTGCAGCGCATGTCGGCGATGATCGAGAACGCTACAGGTGTTGCGCTGAAGCCGATGCTTTTGGATGAACTCCCCTCCGACTGGGATAAAGAGTTCGACGTCTTGGCGACACCGATATTCCATCTGGCTGACCTGGTCGAGATGTCCGTGGATCTTGAGCGTGTGGTCG
>CALCCX010000467.1 GCA_937900165.1 uncultured Acidimicrobiia bacterium
CAGTGTGACTGGAGTTCAGACGTGTGCTCTTCCGATCTATCTCTGGGACCGGCGTGAATTTGCCTGGTTTCTCGCTATGGGCAACCTCAAAGCTCGTAATGCCTCCACTGCTCTCGGGTTGTTCTGGTGGGTTCTGAACCCACTCATGCTTGCCGGTGTGTACTTTATTGTGTTCGGGCTCATCTTCACTACGACTCGAGAAGGGGAGCCGGCATTTCTCGCCTGGCTGGTCTCGGGGATTTTTGCTTTCACCTACACCTCTACCGCCATGACGTCGGGGGCCAACAGTATCTTGGCGAACTCGAAGCTGCTCGTGAACATCCGATTCCCGCGGATGATCTTGCCGGTGTCGGCGCTTGTGGAAGCCGGCATCGGGTTCCTGGCGTCCATCGGTGTGTTCTACGTTGTCGCCTGGCCTGTCAATGGCATCCGCCCTGGTCTCACTCTGGTTTGGCTACCCCTAGTGCTGATCCTGCATACGGTCTTCAATCTTGGCCTGGCGGCCGCCACGGCTCGGCTTGCAGTGCCGTTCCGCGATATCAACAACATCATTCCGCATCTGACCCGGCTTTGGCTGTACCTGACGCCGATCATCTGGCCCCTGTCGTTCATTGAAGCGAAAGACCAGTGGGTTCAGAATCTGGTCCAAATGAACCCGCTGTTTCCGTATATGGCTCTCTATCGCACAGCTCTGATGGGTCGCGAGCTAGATCCGCTGAACATTTGGCTGGCGATCTTCTGGGCGATTGCGGTGTTCTCAGTAGGGGTGTTCTCCTTTGTGCGTTTCGAGGGCAACATGGTGCGTTACCTATGAGTGAGCAAGCGATCATTGTCAAGGATGTGGGGGTCCGGTTCCGTCCATACGTCGACAGGAGTCCGACGTTGCGCCGATCAATCGCTAGACGTCAGCCTCGTGTGGCCGAAGAGGTTGTCGCTCTCCAGGATGTCTCGTTCGAGATTGAACAAGGTGAGGCATATGGGATCATCGGTCATAACGGGGCTGGCAAGAGCACACTGCTACGAGTTCTGGCTCGCACGATGAGACCAAACATCGGCTCGGTCGAAGTGCGCGGCCGAACTTCTACGTTGCTCCAGCTAGGTGTGGGGTTCAACAATGAACTGTCCGGTCGGCGGAACATCTATCTCGGGGGTCTCGCCCACGGCCTAAGGCTGGCGCAGGTCGAGGACCGATTCGATGACATCGTCGCGTACGCGGAACTCGAGGAGGCGATCCACCGTCCGCTGAAGACCTACAGCTCAGGCATGTTTGCCCGTCTCGCCTTTTCGGTCTCAATGCACCTCGATCCCAACATTCTCCTTCTCGACGAGGTGCTAGCCGTCGGCGATGAATCATTTCGTGAAAAGAGTCTGCAATCGATGCGAGAACTCCTCGCTCGATCGGGAACCATCGTGTTCGTGTCGCACTCGCTCAATACCGTGGCCGAGTTCTGCGATCGGGCGTTGTGGCTCAACCATGGTCAAGTGCAAATGGTGGGGAGCGCATCCGATGTCATCAACGCCTACAAGGCGGCTGCGCAGTCCGGTGAGTAAACGTCGGAGGGTCTTTGCAGCGAGTACTCCTTAAGGGCTCGCCTAAAGCCTGGCCGGTTGGAGGACGAATCAATCTCATGACTCGCTGCGTTCAAAGTAATAGTCGGTCCAGGTCCTTGGTGCTCGTGCTCGGATTCGCTCTTGCTGCCGTTGTCGCGACCTCTTTGGTCATATCTATGAGCGTCGATGCCCAAGAGGATCGGCCGACTCTTCTTGGCCTGGCCACCCACTGGGATCTGACCGGAGAGGACGTAGATGCCCTCGTTGCCGAGGCTGGGAAACCTCCCGCGATGTACCAGAGCTTTTGGGATCTTGAAATGGGCTGGGATGACTCCCAATTCGCCAGCCTGCTCGAATCCTACGAATCACTCGGCATGTCAACGTACATCGAGCTGACCACCGACGACCTCGGTGCCCTCAACAGCGGGAATAAGGACACCGAACTAGATCAGATCGTGAGGGTCGTCGGTAACTGGGTTGACGGCGGCTCCAGTCGGTACGTGTTGATTGCCCCGCTGGCCGAAGCGAATCTCCCTGAGCATCCCTGGGGTGCGGACCCTGCCGGATATCAGGCGGGATACCGCAGAATCCAGGCCGCCTTCCGGGACGCAGGGGTCGGGCCGGACCAAGTGCGTTTCGTGTTCGCTATGAATGGCCTCTCTGGCACCGGGTTCTCCTATGAACAGTTCTACCCAGGCAACGAGGTCGTCGACATCATCGGCTTCTCTAAGCTCAACAGAGGTGGCAACTTCTGGCGAGACTATGACGAGACCTTCACCAGGCACATCGATGAAATGCAGGACGAAATCTCGCGGATCAAGCCGATCATCATCACCCAGACGGGATCGGTGGACGACTCAAACGGCGACCGGGATCAGTGGCTGGACGATATGTTCAGCGGCTTGGCCAACGAGGCCCAGGTGATCGGTGCGTTCTACTTCAACCGCGACAAGGATTTTGATTTTCGCGTTGTTGCGGATGGGAACGTCGATTCAGCCTTTTCTGAGGGGTACAAGACCTGGTCCCCGCCTAGTGAGGTCAGTTGGATCTTCGATGGCCGGATGGACGCATGGGTCACAGCAAGGGCGGAGGAAATAGTTTTTGACGACATAGGATCTACCATCTTCGCCGAGGACATTCTCTGGGTAGCGAGCCAAGGTATCACCCTTGGTTGCGCCCCATTCGAATACTGTCCCAACGATCCGGTTTCGCGCGGTCAGATGGCGTCGTTCATGAAGAGAGCACTCAACCTGCCGGACTCTTCGAAGGATTGGTTCACGGATGACGACGGCTCGACCCATGAACCGAGCATCAATTCGGTGGCGGACGCCGGCATCACCCTCGGTTGCGGTGGAGACTTGTACTGCCCGGCGGATCTGATCACCAGGGCTCAGATGGCATCGTTCCTGGCGAGAGCACTCGGCCTGACTGAAGCTGTACCACCACCAGCGACTGCGCTGATGGCGATCGAGGACCTCGTGTTCACAGGTGCTTTCCGCCTCAAGAACGGTGACTTCGGTGTCTCGAACATCAACTATGCCGTCGGCGCACTTGCTTACAACTCGAACAATGACTCGTTGTTCATTGTTGGGCACGCAACCCAGTCAGCGGTTGCAGAGTTTCCGATTCCCGAACCCGGCATGCAAGGGGAGGTTGCGGAGCTTCCGGAAAGCTCTGATCCCCTGCAATCGTTCGTTGACTTGTTAGGTGCAACCGCCGATGGGAACCCGGACTCGTTGGACCGAATCACGGGAATGATGGTGGTGGACGGTGCCCTGATTGTGAACGCCGAGACCTGGTACGACGCAGCGGGCGACAACACCTACACGACATTGTTCGTGCCAGATGCGGACAATCTCGATGTAGCCGTGAACGGGTTCTACCGCGTGGACGGCGCCGCTCATTCCGCGGGCTACATGTCACCGATCCCAGCTGCCTACCAAGAGGTGTTCGGTGCGGAGTACCTCACCGGATGGTCCTCGGTGTATTCCATCGTGTCGCGATACAGCGTTGGCCCGTCGTTGTGGACCTTTGACCCAGCCGATCTGACGGCTGGTGGGCTGACTCCGGGAGGGTCGGTAAGTGCCACGCCATTGATGAACTTCGGCTTCAGTGAGGGCATGCTTGGCGACCGGGCGGTGGAGTATGCGCCTCAAGGCGAGGCCGGGCCGTTTGAGCCTGCATCTCCGCTGTGGAATATCTTGTCGAAGGGCCGGTACGGGTTCATCGTTCCTGGCACCAGAACATTCGCAGTGAGATCGGAAGAGCACACGTCTGAACTCCAGTCACACTGATATATCTCGTATGCCGTCTTCTGCTTGAAAAAAAAAAAACAAACATACAAAACTAGATCGGAAGAGAACACGTTTGAACTCCAGCCACGCCAACACTGTCGTATCTTGTCTGTCACCACCCACCTCACCTCACACTCATTACTACTCT
>CALCCX010000468.1 GCA_937900165.1 uncultured Acidimicrobiia bacterium
TCGATCCGGGCGATCCCAACACAGACAATCTCTACGAAATGCCCGAAGCCGAGTTGGCCGCGCGGGGAATCAAGGCAATGCCGCCAACCCTGCTCCACGCCATGGAGAATCTCGTCACGGACGACGTCCTGCGCGCCTGCATGGGCTCGACTCCGGACGGCGACTACATCGACTATTTCGCAGAGGTCAAGCGCCGCGAATTCCACCAATGGCACGACATCGTCAGCCAAGCCGAGGTAGATCAGTACCTCACCCTGTTCTGAGAGCTGAGTGTTGGTCACCGGTTGCTACATTTTGGACCTGGACAGACGGCAGCAGGTCCGCCGGTTTCGAGTCGAAAGGACCATTGCATGGGATTGATGCTGGCCCTTGGCGCCGCGGGGAGCATTGTTTTGCGCCAGCCGCCAACGCGGGCAGCGCTTCGCTCTGCACGGCTGGAAGGGCTCTCAGGCGTTCCCCACAGCCGGATCAAACTCTGGGAGCGATGTGTTCCAAAGGATCGCCGAGCAACTCAAACTCGCCTGCGCGCGCCTATAGGATATCCCTGCTCACGTCACCCCGCGAATAGTGGGTCACCGCCCGGCGAGGAGGATCTCCGGTGAGCACCCAAATAGGACCCGTCGATAACCTGTCGCCGACGCCAGCCCTCGAGGCCATCATCGGTGGCCGTGTACGTGAACTCCGCATTGACCTCGGTTTGACGACGGCGCAGCTCGGGGAATTGGCAGGGATATCGAAGGCCATGGTCTCAAAGATCGAAAACGGGCGCACCTCGCCCAGTCTGAGGACCCTCGAGCGGCTGGCCAGAGCATTGGAAGTGCCACTGACCTCCCTGTTTCGTGGGCTCGACGAAGAGCACGACATCGTGATCATTCGGAGCGGCCGGGGTCACGAGATTCTGCACGAGGGCAGCGGCCCAGGCAGGATCTACCAAGACCTCGGAACCTTGCGTGGCCCGAATCGGGTAATAGAGCCCATGCTCACCACATTGACCGGGAAACAAGAGGTATTCCCGCTCTACCAACATCCCGGAGTTGAGTTCATCCACATGCTGGAAGGATCGATGCAGTACGGCTACGGAGCAGGCAACCACCGAATCGACGCGGGCGACACCATGCAATTCCACGGTGAGGTTGCCCACGGGCCGACCGAGTTGCTCGTTGTTCCCGTAACGTTCCTTTCCGTCAAGGTCTACCCACCACCTGCAGGCGAAGTAGGCAATACGTAATACGTACCGCGGCGTTGCGTTCAGCTCCAGGGATAGGGCGAATTACTGAGCGGATGCAGCCTGCCTTGCGCATATCGGCTGTACCGAAACGGCGCCAAGAGCGCCTGGGGACGACCCATGATCTCCTTGGCAACCAGGGCGCCGACACCGATCATCTTGTAGCCGTGGTTGGAGTCGGCAATTACGTGGGCGTTGCCCAAAAATGTGTCGAACACTGGGAAGTTGTCAGGAGTGAAGGCTCCGATTCCGCCAGATGGTTCCTGGCTCATCCTGGGTGCCATTCCCTCAAACCGCTCATGGCAGAACGAGAGGCCAGACGCCCAGATCAAACGGAAATCGTCGTTGACGACAAAATCTGGACTTGACTCTCCGTAGGGGTCTACCGCCACCTCATCGAACGGTTTGTCAACCTTGCTCGGCATGTAGCCGCCCTGGATCCCACCAAAATTGAAGTCTGGTTTGTAGTAGATCCCCCAAGGCTCGGCCACCAACAAATTGCCGTTGTCGTCATGGAGCGGAACATCGGTATCGATATGGATCACCGGCGGAACGTTGCCGTCGTTGTCAGTGAGGTAGCCAGGCTCGATGCCGAGCGTGCCCTCTTGAAGCGCCCAGTAGCGCCAGGTTGGTTGAGTTGTCATTTCACCGTCTACCAAGATCTCGGTGGTTTCGGGCAGGCCGAGCATCCGCCAGAAATGGGGTACCCAAGGGCCCGCTCCAAACACGACCTCGTCGCACTGAACAGTGCCCCGGTTGGTAACAACGGCCGTCACCGCTCCACCACTGATCTCGAGATCGTGCACCTCCGCCTGGCCGATTATCTGCACCCCCTCAGCCAGGCATTTGGCCGCCAATCCATCCAACGACGGCTGGTTGAAGGCAAAGCCGCCCTTCTTTTCGTGCAGCACGCTTGTGATGCCTTTGGCCCGCCAATCATGAAAGAGACCGCGCATGTACGCGTCGCTGTTGGCGGCGCCGTCAATGAACTCAGAGTCGTAGCCGATTTCCTGTTGCTGTTCATGGATGGAGCGAACGTCTGAAGCCATGCCCTCGTGGGAGATCTGCATGTACCCAACCGGGTGGTAGGCATATGCCACGGGGTCAGACTCCCACACCGCGACAGAATGGGCCATCAGTTCCCGCATGGCAGGCTGGAAATAGTTGTTCCTGACAACCCCGCAGGCAATCCCTGATGCGCCGGCCCCTGGCCTCGACTTGTCGATGATCAGAACGTCTGAGCCGCTTCCCCTGCCGGCAGCCTTTAGTTCCCTGGCCAAGTGGTAGCCGGTGGAAAGTCCATGTATCCCGGCACCGACGATGCAGTACTTGACCGACGCCGGCAACCCAACCACGTCTTCCTCGGTTCTCATTTTCTCGGTGTCCTCTGGTTCTCAGTGAGCGGTTGGCGTTTGCCAGCCTTCAAGGACTGGCGGCTTCCAGTCAGACCCGACAGAGCGAGGTGTTTCAACCCAGGGGCCGATGTCGGCTTGGGGGAATTTGCAGTGCACGTCTTTCAGGATGATTCCATAGGAGTTGCCTTCGGTGAGGTGTTTGATCAGCACCTTGCGGGCCAACTCGTTCTCCCGGCCCGCTGGAATCTCAAAATAGATCTTCAGGAACGAGTTCGAATTGCGATCGAAAACGGCCGGCACGCCGTCTTCCTCCAGCAACTCGATGTCTTCCAACCAATTGAGATCATCTCCTGGAGTGGCGGCCATCAAGTCGATGTCCTCGACCAAGGTGATGTCGCTTTGGTAGGCAAAACGCTTGCCGGCAAGTTGCTCGGCGTCTATCGAGACGGTTCTGGTTCCTGCTTGGCTGGTTCTTGCTTCCGGTCCGGCCATCTCAACCCCCTCCTTTGACCATGTGTTTGGCGAACAAGTCTCGCATCTCCTGCAAGGCGTTCTCTTCAGAAACCCCCGGAATGTAGTTAGTGCCCGCCAGAGGAACCTTGGCCATGGCCGATGCCTCGTAGGTGAGGGCGGCGAGGTCTTCTGGCTCAAGTGAGTGCACATTTGTTTTACCGCACGCCCTGGCCAACATCTGCACTTCCATGGTCAACGTGATCAAGAAGTTGTAGACCCGCAAGGCTGCTTCATCAACGTCCAGACGTTCCCGCAACTCGACATCCTGGGTGGCGATTCCGACAGGGCACCGTCCCGTGTGGCAGTGGTAACACTCACCTGCTTTCACCCCGACCGTTCCCTCGTAGTCCGTTACTCCTGGGATCTCCTTGTTGCAGTTGAGGGCCATCAGCGCTGAAGTTCCGATGGCAACAGCATCGGCGCCAAGGGCGATGCACTTGGCAATGTCGCCTCCGTTGCGGATCCCTCCTGCAACCACAAGGTCAACCTCATCTGCCAGCCCAACATCTTCCAGTGCCCGTCTGGCCTCGGGAATCGCGGCCATCAACGGAATCCCGGTCTCCTCGGTTGCGACATGGGGGCCTGCGCCGGTGCCTCCTTCCGCCCCGTCCAAATAAATGGAGTCCGGCCCGCACTTGGCCGCCATCCTGACGTCGTCATATACCCGCGAAGAGCCAAGCTTGAGCTGGATGGGCACCTGGTAGTCGGTGGCTTCACGAATCTCCTGAATCTTCAGGGAGAGGTCGTCTGGCCCCAGCCAGTCTGGATGCCTGGCCGGAGACCGCTGATCTATCCCGGCCGGCAGCGAACGCATCTCGGCCACCTGTTCTGTCACCTTCTGCCCCATCAGGTGGCCGCCAAGGCCAACCTTGCAACCCTGTCCGATGAAAAACTCGACGGCGTCGGCCAACATCAGATGGTGCGGGTTGAACCCATAGCGGCTCTGGATCACCTGGTAGAACCACTTCGTGGAGAGATCCCGCTCTGGCGGGATCATGCCGCCCTCTCCTGAACAGGTGGCCGTACCTGCCATGGAGGCGCCCTTGGCCAGGGCCATCTTTGCCTCTATCGACAACGACCCGTAGCTCATCCCCGTGATGTAGATCGGAATGTCCAGCTCCAATGGCTTCTTGGCGAATCGGGCGCCGATCACTGTTTTCGTTTCGCACTTCTCGCGGTAGCCCTCAATCACGAACCGGGTGAGAGTGCCAGGCAAGAACACCAGCTCGTCCCAATGAGGGATCTTCTTGAACAACGAAAAACCCCGCATCCGGTAGATCGGAAGAGCACACGTCTGAACTCCAGTCACACTGATATATCTCGTATGCCGTCTTCTGCTTGAAAAAAAAAAAAAACACAAAAATACCTTAAATATATTTTAATTAGTTGAACAATATAACCAATATATTGTTTCTACTGTTACAATCACACCATACTACCTCACATACCCCTCTACATACGAGCTGTCACCACCACACCC
>CALCCX010000469.1 GCA_937900165.1 uncultured Acidimicrobiia bacterium
GCGTGGGTGGCCGCTACGGAGGCCACCGAGGTTCCACACACCTGCGGAGGCCCGCAAGACGGCATAGGCGTGGTCGGCCAGGGGGAGGGTGAACCCGACAGATGGCATACCGTCTGCCCACAAGGAACGAGTGAGAGCGGCGACGTAAATCAGTCCAAAAATCGAGGCCACCAATGCCGGCCGGTGCCACACCGCCACGCCCTGGTTGAACAGCTGCTCCAGATCCTGCTCATCTTCGTCTGCATCGTCCTGAATTATCGAACCGAATTGGGCAGCAAGACCACGCAACTCGACCGAGCCCTTGATTTGATACCTGAATAGTTCACCGTCATCGGCCTGCCGGCTGCGCCTCGCCCTGGCCCGCTCCGCAGTCGTGCTCCCAAGGTGTACAACGTTCCACAACCATGCGCGCCCCCAGTCCACCAATGCGAACGGCCTCGCATTGAATGACCAGTAAATGGCCGTGATTAACCCGATCAGCAGGAGGACCGGCATGGCCCACAACAATGTCACGCCCTCATACACCTTGAGCATGGAACGGATCCGGCCAGCCTGTTCACGCCACGTTTGAGACCGATCTCCCCTGAACCCTTCGTACAGAACCTCAGAGGTGGGGGCCACCACCACCCTTCCTCCAGCGAGCCTCGCCCGTTGGCAGAAGTCGAGTCCAGAGGCGAGGTAGGGCACTAGGGGGTCGAGGCCGCCGAGTCCAATGGCCAGGTCCCGCCTGACCAGCATCGAGGCGGACTCGACGTAGGCGACATCACGGATGACGTCATACTGCTCCTGGTCAAGCTCACCGGCCTCGAGTCCGCTGTATGGACTACCGAAGATGTCAGTGGCTTCGCCGACGGATATCAATTCCTGTGGTTGATCGGCCCTGAGAATCTTGGAGCCAACCACCGAAGCATCGATCTGACCGGCGGTTGATACCAGAGCAGCCAGGGCTTCGGGTCTGGGCCTGGCGTCCTGATCGACTATCCAGACGAATGCAACGTCTGCGCTCAACTGGCGCAGCACCTCTGCGACGGAGGCGAATGATTTGATACCAGAACCCAACTTGGAATGCGCGGTGTCTGTACTGATCACGGAAATCGATTTCGCCTCGTACACTTGGGCTTGTATTGCACTCACGACATCGCCGAGGTCACCGGGCCGCCTCGTTACGACAAGCGCAGCGACGTGCGGAGACGCGTCAGAATTGTCTGAGTTCGGGGGGGCAGGGGCATCCATGAAGCCCACATTGTGGAACGAGTCGGGCGGCAAGGCAATCTTGGCCCTGAGAGGACGGGAATGACAACGAAAGTCGTGCTGCTATCTGGCGGCGTTGGCGGGGCGCGTCTAGCGCGCGGCTTCGAGCAAATCTCCGAAGTCGACCTCACAGTCATCGTGAACGTCGGCGACGACGACCGCTTCTATGGACTCGACGTTTCACCTGACCTCGACACCATGCTTTACACACTTGCAGGAGTAGAAGGTGGTGAGGGTTGGGGACGTCAGGGCGACTCGTTGACCGTAATGGAACATTTGACTGCGCTAGGGGCCGACACCCAGTTCGAAATTGGAGATGCGGATTTGGCAGTGAACCTCTACAGGACGGAGCGACTTCGCCGAGGGGACTCACTGGCGGGCGTAACAGATCACCTTTCGTCGACTCTCGGTATCAATGCCCTGATCCTGCCGACTACCAACGAAAGAGTAGAGACGAAGGTCAAAACTGACGATGGTTGGCTGGGCTTTCAAGAATATTTTGTGATGCGCGGACACCGTGATGAGGTGCTCGATGTGAAGTTCGACGGAGCCGGAACGGCCGAACCATGCCAGGGCGTGATCGAGGCGGTAAGAGCCGCGGACGCCGTGGTTATCGGACCGAGCAACCCCCCCCTGTCGATTTGGCCGATCCTCGCAGTGGCCAAGGTCTCAGATGCGATCGCCCAGGCAAGGCGGGTCGTGGCCGTCAGCCCGCTGATCGGCGGCCGTCCGATCAAGGGCCCTGCCGACCGGGTCTTGCTCTCGCTGGGGTTCAGCCCTGGGAACGTCGGCGTACTCGAAGCGTATGACGACCTGGTGGATGATCTGGTGATCGATACCCAGGATGGCCATGAACGCTCCCGGCTCACCGAGCGAGGAGTTTCGGTCCATGTCGGGAACACTCGGATTGCCGAACCAGAGTCTGCGGCCGCCTTCGCCCGCTGGATGCTCGAATTCGTATGACGGTCAAACTGATCCCCGTCGAGGGGATCCCGGAGGCATCCGCCGGAGACGACGTCGCCGAGTTGGTGATGGGTGGGCTGGTGATGTCCGGCATCGAGCTGGTCGAAGGCGATGTCCTAGTCGTGACCCACAAGATCATTTCCAAGGCCGAGGGTCGCGTCGTCTCGCTCGACGACTCAGGGCCAGATGGGCACCGCCACCTCGTTGAGCAGAAGGCAACCGCCATCCTGCGGCGGAGAGGGTCATTGGTCATCGCCAAAACTCGACATGGTTTCGTGTGTGCCAACGCGGGAGTCGACCGGTCAAATGTCGCACCTGGCAGTGCCTTGTTGCTACCCGTGGATCCCGATGCCTCCGCTCACCGCATCCGACTCCGGATCGAGCGAGCCCTAGAAGTTTCGATAGCCGTATTGGTGACCGACACATTTGGACGGGCTTGGCGCCACGGTCTCGTCGACGTCACGATCGGTATCTCAGGTCTGATCCCAGTCGTCGACTACCGGGGAACCAAGGACACCCATGGCAACACGCTCGAGGTCACCGAAGTCGCCATCGCAGACGAGATCGCGGCTGCGGCTGATCTGGTGATGGGCAAGGCGACCGGAATCCCCGCCGCCATCGTCAGAGGCGTCGACTATCCGAAAGGCAACGGCCGAGCCACCGACATGGTCCGCCAGGCGTCGGAGGACATGTTCCGCTAAAGGGTGCGGCTTAGAGGTCAGCTCGTGGCGATCACGATTGTCCCAACCACGGCGAAGGCCACCGCGGCCGTGTGACGGAGCGTGACTCGTTCCTTGAGGATGCCGGCACCGATGGCGAGGCCGAACAGGGCGGACGTCTCTCGAAGGCCGGCCACCAGAGATCGGAAGAGCACACGTCTGAACTCCAGTCACACTGATATATCTCGTATGCCGTCTTCTGCTTGAAAAAAAAAAAAAACCCTGATATAGCTCAGGAGCCTTCTACTTCTGTAGACAGAAGCAACATAGCAAAAAAATAATATATACTATAGCACAAA
>CALCCX010000470.1 GCA_937900165.1 uncultured Acidimicrobiia bacterium
GGTCGCAATCCTCACCGAGTCCGCCCTCTCGTTCCTCGGGCTCGGATTCCCTGCGGACTTCCCGACCTGGGGCCGACTCCTGTTCGATGCCAAGGATTACCTGCAACTCAGCCCAGCCCGGGTTGTTTGGCCTGGCGTGATGATCTCGCTCACTGTGATGAGCGTGAATTTCATCGGCGATGGTCTTCGAGACGCGCTGGATCCAAAGCTCAGGAGTCGTTGAGCCCAGAGTCTGCACGACTATAGGAGATCCCATATCGAATCGTGCCGATCCCACTTTGTCGGCGAGGCTGGACCCAAGGCGAAAAGGCCCAAACCCTGCCACTACCTGGAGCGACCACACCCTGACCGAATCGGTCGCCTGCCGATTTGCTAACGACCAAAGGTGAATTGCCGACAGGTTCCCATTGGAACCAGTCGCAATTGGGGGAAGCTCATGTTCAATCGGAGTCGATCGACCGGTGCTTCGCATGGCCAGGAATCCCAACCAGCGCGGTCGTACGGCGAAGGCAAGATCTCGGTGACAGACGAGAACCTGCATCAACTGCGCTATGCGGGGGTGGACGCAGACGCCCTGGGGACACTGGCAGCATGGAACGAAGAAGCACTGGCGGCAGGAGCAGAACTCGCAGATCGTTTTTACAGGCACCTCCTGGCGTTCCCCGAAACAGCCACAATCCTCGAGACGAATACGACCGTCGAGAAGCAGAAGCCCCTGCTGATCGCCTACTTCACGTCGTTGTTTTCGGGAAGAATCGATGATGCGTATTTCGAGGGACGCGCCTTAATAGGCAACGTTCACGACCGGATTGGTCTCGGCCCGCTCTACTACGCAGCGATGTATCGGATTTTTGTCTCAGTCGTATCCGAGATGCTGTGCGAACAGGGGGTGGGTACAGACGAGCATGCCAAGGTGATGACCGCTTTCAACGCGATGGTGATGTTGGACACCGCGCTGATAGTCGGAGCCTATTCCGATGCCCGCCAAGCCAAAGTGGAGACCGCGGCCGCCGAGCTCCAAGAGGAGATGGAGGCGTCTAGAGAGGTTCAACAAGAGATAACCACGATGAGCGAGCAACTGGCCGCCGCAGCCGAAGAGTCACTGGCCGTGACCCAGGAGCTGGGTGGAAACGCCCGCTCGATCAATGAAGAATCCACCTCGGCAGCAACACTGGCGTCCTCGATGGCCGAACTCGCTACCAAGGGGGCCGATGGCATGGGAACGGTAGATCGTCTGGTCACCGAAGCCGCAGCCGGAATGGGTTCGGTGAGGTCCGAGGTGACCCAGCTTACTCAACACACCGCTGAGATCGACTCGATCGTCGGCCTGATTCGCAATATCGCAGATCAGACGAACCTGTTGGCTCTCAATGCGGCCATCGAGGCAGCTCGAGCTGGAGACCACGGAAAGGGTTTCGCGGTTGTCGCAGCTGAAGTCAAGAGCCTGGCAGAGTCCACGGCGGACAGCCTCGCGAACATCGCAACCCTTGTGACCATGACCGAGCAGAGCGTCGCGGACGTCGTGACGGCTCTCGACCGCACAGAACAGGACGTGAGTGCTTCGGCCGAGCACTCCGCCATCGCTCAAGAGCAGTTCACTCAGATCGTCGGCTCCACCACCGAGGTCACAGAATCCTTCGGCAGGATCAGCGACGCCATCGATGGGCTTGCCGACACGGCTCACGAGATCGAAGGCGCCGCCGAGACCCTCGCCGAGATGGCCACTCAGGCCGCCGAGATCGCCGACCGCGAAGCCACCGGCTGAAACAAGCTGCACTGGATCCGCACTGTGAATCTGCCTGCCCCTGCAGTCTATGGAATGGGGACCGGCCGCTTGGCGTCTCTCAGTGGCCAGTGAGATCCCCGAGCGCACGTCTCACAAACACAGGAATCATGCGTTTGCGATAGCGCGACGTGAGGTCGGTATTGTTCAGTGGCCTGGCGAGCTTTCCCGCTGCCTCAGCGGCTGCCGCGATCGAGTCCTCGTCAAGGCGACGTCCCACCAATGTCTCTTCGGCTGCCCGCGCCCGGATCGGCGCCGAGGCGACGGAACCGAGGGCTATTCCGGCAGCGGTGCAGCTCCCGACCTCGTCGAGCCGTATCGCGGCGGCGACGCCGAGAATCGGAAAGTCAACACTGCCCCTACGACGCAACTTGCGGTACGTGGCCCGCAGGCCTGCGGAATCGGGGATTGCGACCTCGGTCACAATCTCGTCTGCCGACTTGGTGAGGTGAGCCAAACCGTCGAGCCGATAGAGCTCTGCGACGGGAATGGTCCGACCTCCGCTTGGACCGGCGAGCCGCACCTCAGCGTGCAAGGCGACCATCACTGGAGCCAGATCTGAACTGCTCACCGCCCAGCAGACCTTCTTGGCCGGAGCAACCCAGCACATCTCCCCGCCTGTCTTGAGGCACGGCTCGGCGGCCTGGCGCCAGGTGTCCGGAACGTTCAACCAGTCGCAACGGGTGTCAATGCACAGGTTCCCTCCCAGGGTGCCCTGATTTCGGATCTGCGGTGAGGCGACCAACCGGGCTGCCTCGCGCACCACGAGCGGAACCCTCGAGTCTTCGGCCACCGTCGCCAGCGTCGTCAACGCACCGATCCGGATGGTCCCATCCTCGTCGACGTTGATACCGTTCAGGTCGGCGATCTTTCGGAGAGACACGACCGTATGGGCGCCTGGGTACTGACGGCGCTTGAGGTTGGGAACGAGATCAGTGCCGCCGGCGGCAAGCAAGGTCCCCTCGGCGCCGAGCAAAACAACTGCTTCCTCGATCGTCGACGGCGCCTCGTGGCGTACGTTTGGGAGCCGCAGCATCAGAGTCTAACTCCGGCCGGAGGCGGCTCTACCTTCTGCGGTGGGCGGAACGTGTAATCGGGGAGGTCCGTAGGACCCCAGCGGCCCGTCCCGCCTCGGTCAAGGTCCGCGAGAGCAGCGAGAACAGTGTCCGGCCGGATTGGGATTTCGTCCAATCGAATGCCGAGTGCATCGTGGACCGCGTTCACTACTGCAGGGATGACGGGGAGGAGTGGACCCTGGCCCACTTCCTTCGCCCCGAACGGACCCTCCGCATCGATCGACTCCACGAGGATCGACTCCACCCTTGGCATCTCGAGGACCGTGGGAATCTTGTAGTCGAGCAGGGATGGACCGTTGTGCAACGCAGCCCTGAATGTCTGTTCCTCCATCAGGACCTCGCCGAGAGCCATGTGGACGCTGCCCTCGATCTGACCTCTGACGAGCAGCGGGTTGATCGAGCGGCCCACGTCGTGGGCGAGCCATACACTTTCAACCGACACGAACCCTGTCTCCGGGTCGCAGTTCACTTCCGCTACACAGGCCGAGTATGAGTATGCAGGCGATGGCCCGACCCCGGAGCCCCTGTAATCGCCTTTGATGTCCGTCGGCGGCTTGTAGCTGCCCGTTGTCACCAGAAGGCCCCAACGGGCCTCGGTCACCCGCACGGCCTCCGCCCATGGAATCTCGCGATCGCCGACACAGACGACACCTTTGCCGAGCGAAACCTCTTCCAGGCCGACGCCGGAATCGTCTGCCACAGCCGTGCGGATACGATCCGCCAACTCGAGGGCCGCGTCGAGCGCCGCGTTGCCCGCCATGAAGGTCACCCTGCTGGAGTACGAGCCGAGATCAATCGGGGTGAGGTCCGTGTCGGCGGTGACGAGGGTCAACTCGGAAGGGTCAAGACCTAGCGCTTCGCCGACGACAGTGGCCAGCATGGTCGTTGAGCCCTGCCCACAATCGGCCGCCATCGAGAAAACGGTCACGCCGCCTCCCCTGTCGACTTTGAGCATCACCTCGGACTGGGGCATGTCATTGAAGTAAATGGGCAACCCGGCACCAGACATGTAGGCGCCGATCGCGAATCCAACCCCTCGCCCTGCAGCGAGGCGGCGGCGTCTGTCCAGGTAGCCAGACGCGTCGACCACCCGTTCGATGCATTCGGCCAATCCACAGCTGGTTATCCGTAGGTGGTTCACGGTGCGGGTGTTCGGTTCAACGAGATTTCGTTCGCGGATTTTCACCGGATCAATTCCGAGATCGTCTGCAGCCTTGTCGAGGTGCACCTCGAGGGCAAAGCGCGGTTGAGGCGTACCGTGGCCGCGCTTCGGCCCACAGGCAGGTTTGTTGGTAAAGACTCGCAAGCCCTCGAACCGGTAGGCAGGAATACGGTACGTGGTCGTTTGCAATTGTCCGGTGTAGAGCAGCGAAGCCGCCCCATAGCTGCCATAAGCGCCTCCGTCTAGGAAGGTCTTGAACGCCATTGAGGTAATCCGACCCTCAGCCGTGAAGCCGGTCTTGACCCACATGAGGACCGGGTGGCGGCCCCGATGGGCGTAAAACACTTCCTCTCGGGTGAGCACGATCTTCACCGGCCGACCGGTGAGCCTGGCCATGTGGGCAGCAAGCAACTCGTGGGAGAACACATCGGTCTTGGCTCCGAAACCGCCTCCGGTGGGATTGGCCGTTACCCGGATGCGACTCTCCGGGATCTCGAGGACCTTGGCGAGAATGCGGTGAAGGTAGTGGGGTACCTGGGTGGAAGAGAATACGTGAAGACGTCCGCCCTCCTCCGCGATCGCAACCGCACCATGGGTTTCGAGAGCGGCGTGGTTGTTGCCCTGGTAGAAGAAGACATCCTCGCGAATATGGTCGGCAGCCTCGTAGCCTGCGTCCACGTCGCCGAATTCGAGCGAGATATCCCGATCACGATTGTTGGCCGGCCCTTCACCATGGATGGGTTCGTCGACGATCCCGACAGCCTCAGCGAGCGTCGTGACAATGGGGAGAGGCTCGTATGAGACCTCGATCAGTTCAATGGCCTGCTGCGCAATGTCTGGATCGTCTGCGGCCACCGCGGCCACCGCGTCGCCTACGTGGCGCACCTTGTCGATCGCCAGAACGTGCTCATCCTGGCTCACCGGGAGCAACCCGAACGCCGTGGGGAGATCCGCACCTGTGAGGACCACCCGCACACCGGGCAACGCTTCGGCGGCTGCAGTGTCGACAGCTATGACCCTGGCATGGCCTTGGGTAGATCCGAGGATCTTGCCGTAGAGCATCCCTGGGTACGTCAGGTCGTCGACGTACTGCAGCGTGCCGGTTGCCTGGGCGAGCGCGTCAACTCTGGGACCGGGCGTGCCGACGATCCCGAACCGAGGGTCGCGTGTCATCGGCTCTCGGCCGCGGCCGCCACAGCCCGAAGGATGGCCACGTATCCGGTACACCGGCACACGTTGCCGGCTATCGCCTCTGCGATCATCTCCTCCGAGGGGCTCTGTTCCCGATCCAGGAGGGCCTTGGCGGCGAGAACCATGGCGGGGGTGCAATAGCCGCACTGCGCTGCTCCATGTTCGCCGAACGCCACCTGGATGGGGTCGGGGCGGGCCATCGATCCGATCCCCTCGATAGTCACGATGTCGACATCGACGGCGTCCAGAGTGAGCGTCAAACACGCCAGAATCGGAACGCCATCCACCAGAACCGTGCACGCGCCGCACTCCCCCAGCTCACAGCCGTGCTTCGTTCCAGTGAGGCTCAGACCCTCTCGCAGGGTCTCGAGCAAGGTGTGGTGGGAGGCGACGAATAGCTCTCTGGTCGTCCCGTTCACCACCAGGGTCACAGGTTCCACGGCGTCTCCCGGCTAGCTCGGCCATCGTAGCGGATCACTCCGTCGGCGAGACCTTGGTACGACAACGACGAAAGCTGACCAGGCGTCGAAGTTCTTGGGGACGATGTCTTGCATACTTGCGGCCGCCTCGTATACGTTGGTACGAGATGGGACGCGATCAAACCGCCACCGCAACCGGGGTGCTTCGCGATGAGCACAAGCTCATCCTCGAGGTCGCCCACTCTCTACGCGCCTCACTCACCGCAGACAGGGACGGAGTTCCGCTCGATTTCGAAGCCATGGATCGGTACGTCAGTTTCTTCAGACTCTTCGCCGACGCTTGCCATCATGGCAAGGAAGAGGATC
>CALCCX010000471.1 GCA_937900165.1 uncultured Acidimicrobiia bacterium
GTTTTCACCTTCGGCATCTCATATGCGCTGGCCTCCTTGTCGTGCACTCTCCCGGTGTTCTTGTCGGTCGTTGTCGGCTCGGCAACTGCCACGAACTTCGCGTCAGGTCTCGTGACATACATCGCCTACAGCGTAGGGATGTCAACCCTGTTGATGGCCCTCACGATCGCCGTCGCGTTCGCCAAACAAGGCGTTGTTCGATGGCTGCGCTCCATGCTCAAGTACGTTCACCGGGTCTCGGCCGCCTTCCTGGTGGTGGCCGGTCTGTACATCGTGTTCTTCTGGATCGACAACCTCGCCTCCGACCCGGGCCAGCAGAGAGCTGCCACAGGGTTCATCGACAGGCTCTCGGCCACACTCACCAATTGGATCGGTGACAACTCCTCGGCAATCGGTCTACTCCTCGGCGGGCTTGTCGCACTCGTTGTCATCTCCAGGGTGTTGAAGCGATTCGAACCACCCGCCGATCACCCAACCGCAGTCCAGTAGAGGCGCGGCTTCTGCCCAAAGTCGCCTTGTGGCGGCCGTACGTACCTCATGGAAGCGACGGGGACCGGGGGAAACCAATAAGACTGCGGAGCACCAGTCGTGTCTCGGTCTCTTCGGCCCCAACGACGTCGCTCAGTTCATTTAGTGTCCGATCGAGGTCCTCAACGTCTTTGGCTGCAATCTGAAGTTGATAGTCGTAGCGCCCCGTCACATGCGCTACGTCGATGACAGCCGAAACCGAAACCAAGGCCGAATCAGCAGTCGCCTTGGTCACGTCCCGTCTCAATCGCATGTCGACGAAGGCCCGAATCGGTCGCCCACTCCGCACCGGGTCGAGTTCGATCGTGAACCGACGGATCACTCCCGAGTCAATGATCCGCCTGAGGCGCTCTGTGGTTGCCGAGACGCTGAGCGGCAACAACACTGGCACGGATGCCACCAAGGAGGCACTCGTGCGCACCACAACACTCGCACCGTCAGACGGAATCTATGAGGCGACGCCGGACTACGCCCACGGCATTGAGGTCACCGACATCTCTCGTTTCGTGTTCGTTGCCGGAACGATGGGGCTTGATCCAAGAGGTAAACCCGGAGCTGACCTGAGCAGCCAACTCACGCAGATCTGGGCCAATATCGCCAGAATTCTGGCGGAGGCAGAAATGACCGTGGACAACGTGGTCAGGGTCACCTCCTATCTGACCAACGCGGAGCAGGCCGCGGCCAACGGAGCAGCCAGGGTCGCAGCTCTCGCCGGCCGAATTGTTCCCACCACCGCAATCGTTGTTCAGACCCTCTCCCCCGACTGGCTGGTTGAGGTTGAGGTGATTGCAGCTGGCTGACCCCTCACTTCAGATATTCCCTGGGCCAATCGACGAGCACTTTCGGTGGGGTTACCGGACCCGGCCTCCGGTCGACGGGCCACCTATGGTTACCTCGACTCGCGGCCAGAGCCGACATTCGACAGATGGACGTCGTCGTCGCAGGCCCGCAACTGCGCTCAGGGCCGCTCCTGATCCACAAACTCGGCGACGTGTGGGGGCCACCGTCGTCGCGGCGATCCTGATTCTCTCAGCTCTCCCAGCCGGAGCGGGGGCTGTTGCGGCCTCGGAGGATTCAGCCGGTGCATCACAGAACGAGGGAGTCGATGCAACCGACGCTACGTCGCAGGTAGTCGCCATCATCGCCACCCGTGAGCGGCCTCCGAGCGAAACATGCGACGAACCCGACGTGGTTTCACTCGAACTCTACGACCCCGAAACGGGGGTGTCCGATGTCGTCATCTCGAACGAGACGGACTGTACGGCTGGGGTCAGCCGGGTTCGTACCAGCCCCGATCGATCGATGATCACCTACCAGGAACCGGGTCCGTCCACGTCAATCCTGGAGCTGGGGACAGGCTCAGTCGTTCGATCGATCCACGATTGCGGAAATGCAGAGTGGAACCCCGACGGCAGCCTGCTCGCCTGCAGGGAGCTGACCGGCTCCGTGAAGATCATTGTCGTGGAGACCGGCAGCAATGTGAACTCGCTGAGACTTCCCGGCGAATCACCAGCAGATGCATTCGATTGGGTTGGACCCACGGAACTTCTCGCGACGTCAGCTGGGGCTGGGTCCCCGTGTGTCGTTCCATCACATCTGGGGCCGCGTAGATCGGCGCTGTGGCGGATCGAAATCGCTGAGCCGACTTTCACTCACGTTTGCAGTCTACTCGAACCTGGGGAGACTGGGAAGCGAGTAGGGAATTCCCCGGTGATTCCGCGAAGTCGAGGGGCCAACATCTTCCCGTAAACCGCGAACCCTGGTATTTCCGAAAACTCGTCCCATTTACCCACTATCGATCAACGACGCCCGCTTGTCACAATCTTCGGTACATCCTCCGGATTTGGCATTTACAACCGAGCAGAGATCAACCAACTGCCCCCTGAAATGCTCTCTGATGGTGGATGCAGCCTCAAACAGTGAATGAAGAGGGGGTTCCATTGAGAGATAGAGGGCCTCTTTTTCGGAAATCCCTCTTCCACCAAGGACCCTGTCTGTTAATTCTCTCAGCAAGTTACTCATCATTATAGGTGTAAATCCTAAAGGACGAAAAAGATGATTTAAGCCACAGACTCACACAGACTTAAACTAAATCTTTCTATCTATCATTCTCCCGAAAGCTTTCGGGAGAATGACAAACATAAGATGCTGATTTATGCAACTAAGTATTAGTGTTAATTCGTGTTCATTCGTGGCTGAAAAATAATTCAAAAAGTCTGTGAAAGTCTGTGGCCAAATTTTATAATCTCCACAACATCTTTTAATCTTCAGTGGTATCTTATCTCAAATCCCTTAAACTCACCCCTGTACGGCTCCCATGTTATATCTATATTGGTGACGTGAGAGGCTGGAGGGCCTTTGTAGCATTCTGCTATCGCCTTCTCAACAGCATCCTTCTCACCCTCAAAAACCGCCTCCACTCTCCCGTCAGGCATGTTCCTTACCCATCCCCTGAGACCCAATTTCAGGGCAACTTCTCTTGCGAAAGCCCTGTAAACGACGCCTTGCACGATCCCTTCAATAAATAGATGTACCCTCGTCATGCCTTCTGATACCGCTGGGAAACAAAGTTTAAAAGGCCCTGCACCCTATGAGCAAGCTTCTCAGGTTCCGAATCAGACCCCTTATTGACATAATTGGCAGGTGCAAGGAGTTCCATCTGTCTTTTAAGTCCTTCATCAGCCTTGACCGAGGAAAAGAAGACTATCGGCACCTTTGGTGCATTTTTTTTCTCCTCAAGCACCCTTAGTGTCCTTGCAGCAGTAAGGCCATCCATTACCGGCATATTAAGGTCAATTATGGCAAAGCTGACCCTGATATCGTCATTCAGGTACCTCGAATACTCCGAGACAAGATCAAGGCCGTTCGAGACCGCTGTAACCTCGCTGACTATCTCCTTCTTCAAGAGCAATTCCTTTAGCAGCACCCTCGTCAACTTCGAATCCTCTGCGATAATCGCATATGAACCTATTGATCCCTTCATCTCCTCCCAGAGGTTCTCGACCCCCAGGGTAAAGCCACAATAGGCACAGGTGAGTTCTCTTCTCTCATGTCTTACCACCACATTGTATGGAACCCCCTCGCCGCAACAGAGGCAGTATTTTTTACTTTCCACCATCTACTAAAGATCGGAAGAGCGTCGTGGAGTCACAGAGTGTAGAGCTCGTGAGTCTCCGTAGCGTTAA
>CALCCX010000472.1 GCA_937900165.1 uncultured Acidimicrobiia bacterium
AGTACTGGAATCTTGCCCCAAAGGTCAGTGATCTGCTGTTCATCAAAGTTGGGACGGGAATCGGGTCTGGCATGATCCTCGATGGCCATATTCACCGTGGGGCCAGAGGCACCGCGGGCGACATCGGCCATATTCGCGTCAACGATGGATCCGTTGTCTGCAACTGTGGGCACCGAGGCTGCCTGGAGGGGTCTGCCGGGGGCGCCGCGCTCGCGGCACAGCTGACCGAACAAGGCCACCCCGCAGATAGCGCGCGAGACGTGATGGCCATGGTGACTTCTGGAAATCGTGTAGCTATTGCAGCAGTGCGCGAGGCCGGTCGCCTTCTTGGGGTGGCGGTTTCAATCGTCGTCAACATCCTGAATCCCGCCGTGATCGTGATCGGTGGCGACATCGCCAGGACCGGACAAACCCTGATCGCCGGTGTGCGTGAGATCGTGTATCAACGGTCGACTGCGCTGAGCACTGCGGAGCTGCAGATTCAGGAGTCCAAACTCGGGGGCCGGGCCGGCATCATCGGAGCCGCGGCACTCGTGATCGAGCACATTCTGGATCCAGCCGCGGTTGATGCGGCGATCCGCGAAACGGAGAGCGCCGTTGCCTGAAGTCTCTTCGAACCTCAACAGTTTTTCCGATTGCCGCCATGTGGGCGACCAAGCGGCGGTAGTGGAAATGGAAGGAAGCCGACGTGGTCGGCCTGTCGGAACAAGAAGGAGAAAATCGATGTGGAAGAAGACGAAGGCCCTGCGGTTCGTGGTGGTGCTCGTCGTGCTCGCTTTCATAGCCGCTGCGTGTGGCAGTGGCGAGAGTGCTGAGACGACGACGGCATCAGAGGAGCAGGACGACACCTTCACGCTCGGCGTTTCGAACAACGTAGTTGGGAACTCCTGGCGTGAACAGATGATCTGTGCCATCAAGGCGGAGGCGAGGGTTCGCGGCAACGTGGACCAGGTCGTTCTGTTGAACAGGGACACGGACACGGCCGGCCAGATCAGTGATATCACCAGTCTGATCTCTCAGGGCGTGGATGCGATCATCCTGAACCCTGGCGATCCTGAGGCGTTCAACGCGGTGATCGAAGAAGCGGTGGACCAAGGCATCGTCGTGGTGGTCGTAGACAACGGCGTAACAACCGACGCGGCCTATCTCGTCTCGAACGATCAGACCGCGTACGGTGAGCTCGGTGCTAGGTGGCTGTTCGAGACACTTGGCGGCGAGGGCAATGTTGCCTACATGCGTGGAATCGACGGTGTGGGTGCAGACACTGATCGTGACACGGGATTCCAGGCAGCACTGGCCGACTACCCAGGGATCACCATTGTGAGTGAGGTCTTCACGGACTGGTCACCGACCAATGGTGCACAACAGGCACTCGAGATTCTGACGACCCAGGAGATCGACGGTATCTGGACGTCTGGTATCGACTATTCCGTAGTCGAGCAGTTCCCGGTGGCGGGTATCGACTACGTGCCGATCGTGGGAGCAGACAACAATGCTTTCATCGGCCAGTTGCTCAACACCGAAGGCTTGACGGGTGTTGCGATCAGCAACCCACCGTCGGTCGGTGGTGCAGGAGCGGCGGTCGCTCTGGACGTCCTCGAGGGCAAGACGGTTTCGAGGCAGACGCTTCTGACGCCTGCAGCCATCGCAGACAGGTCAGACCTCGAAGAGGTGTACGTCGAAGGGTTGACCGAGGGCTGGAGCTCCTACATGGAGATCGAGCCGTACACGACCTACACATCCGCCGACGTCATCGCCTGTCTCGGACCTGGCGAGTGACCTGAACCCATGACGTGTGGGGCCCTTCGGGCCCCACACGTCATCGCTCTTACGATCTAACCTCGGCCCAATCACACCATCTCGAGGATCTCCTTGACAACCAGCCAGCAACCCCTTCTCTCAACCGCGGGTATCGCCAAGAGCTACGGGCCGGTCATCGCGTTGACGTCGGTAGACCTCTCTGTCGCACCGGGTGAAATCCATGCCCTCCTGGGAGCCAACGGCGCAGGGAAGAGCACGCTCGTCAAGATCCTCGCAAGCGTGTTCGACGCAGATGTGGGATCAGTGACCATCAACGGCGCAGCGGTCAATCTCAAGGGCCCAGGCGAAGCGACCGAAGCGGGCATCGCAACGGTCTTCCAAGATCCTGCCCTGATCCCGGATCTTTCCCTCGACCAGAACCTCACGATCTCTGGTCTCAGACATTCCGATGTCGTGCCCTGGCTCGAACGAATGCAGCTCGCCGATCTCGACTTCGGTCTCCTGGTAAGAGACATTCCCCTCGCATCGCTTCGGCTTGTCGACCTCGCACGAGCCCTCGCTCATGATCCGCAGCTTCTGATGCTTGACGAGATCACTGCAGCACTCACACCGGAACAGGCAGATCGAGTCTTCGATGTGATGCGCGAATGGAAAAGCATGAACCGATCGGTCCTGTTCATCTCCCATCGACTTGGCGAGGTCCTGCGCATCTGTGATGTTGCAACAATCCTGCGTAACGGGCGCGATGTGGCACATCTGGATCTCAGCGGAATTGATGAGGCCGAACTCGTCACGGCGATGCTTGGCGAAGAGCTTGCTCGCGGATCCAAGGCCGGCTCACCCGATGCCGCACCGAGTCGACAAACTCTGAGCGACAAGGACAGAGGCGTCGTCCTGGCGGCGAAGGATTTGCACTTCAGAGGCAGGATCAATGGCGTGTCCTTTGAGCTCCGTCGCGGAGAGATCCTCGGGGTTACGGCCCTCGAAGGACAGGGCCAGAACGAGTTGTTCGCCTTGTTGTCTGGTGACCACCGGCCGACGTCCGGCGAGATCGAGATAAATGGCGAGCGCCTATCGGCATACTCGCCGTACAAAGCGATCCGCAAGGGGCTGGTTCTCGTTCCCGGTTCCAGACACGATGCTCTGCTTCCCCAACGTTCCATACGTGAGAACCTCGCGACTCCCCTCTACAATAGGATCGGGCGCTGGTTCTCCTTGGTTGCCGACGAGAGCGAACGCGTCGATGGCGCCGTGGCGAGGCTCAATATCGATACGAGGGCAGCGAGCCAGGTGCGTCGCCTATCAGGAGGCAACCAGCAAAAGGTGACGATCGGGCGTTGGCTTGTCTCTGACTTCGAGGTCCTGTTGTGCTTCGACCCGACTCGAGGCATCGACATCCAAACGAAAGCACAGATCTATGAGCTTCTCAAGGAGCTGGCTCGAGATGGGGCGGCTGTGCTCATGTATTCGAGCGAGTTGCGCGAGATCCCGTTGGTGTGCGACAGAGTGCTCGTCATGTACGACGGATCCATCGTCCATGAACAGTCCGCGGCGACGGCGACTGAGGAGATTCTTCTCACTGCTGCACACGGATTGGAATCGGCACCGGCATGACAGCAGCCAACCCAACCGTAGAAGCGAGGCCGTTGTCGGGGAGAAGTTGGCGACGATGGACACAGCGCCACGGGTGGACCGTGGGCATCTGGATACTCCTTGTGGTCCTGGTCGTTTGGTACTCGACACTGATCCCGAGGTTCGGCGGCTTCCAGTTCTCAACGATCATCAACGGCGGAACAGCATGGATCTTTTTGGCCGCTGCCCAGGCCGTCGTGGTCATTGCCGGAGGGCTCGACCTGGGCGTCGGGGGCCTGCTTGTTCTCACGAGCGCCACCGCTGCCCAGTTCATGGATGGTCAGCCGTTCGCGATCTCGATCGTGCTGGCAGTGGTCATCTTGATCGGGGCTGCGATTCTCAATGGGTTCGTCGGTTGGATCGTCACGGTTTCCAGAGTTCCAGATATCGTTGTGACTCTCGGATCACTTTTCATATATCAGGGACTTGCACTCATGATGTTGCCGAAGGTCGGCGGGGGATCGAGTGACGGGTTTCGGTGGCTCTTCACAGGCTCCGCGACGGGCATCGGCACGAACCCGTGGCCGGCAATCGTCATGATTACTGTCCCGATCGCCGTCGCCGCGCGGTGGATGGGTCGAACCCCGAGCGGCCTCTCTCTCTATGCCGTAGGGAGTGACGAAACCGCCGCGTTCCTATCTGGGGTGAACGCAGCTCGAGTCAAGATCGTGTCCTATGCAGTGGGTGGTGCATTTGTTGCGATGGCCGGCTTCTCGACCCTCGCGATAGCCGGTGTCGGCAACGCGACCACCGAGGGAAGCAGCCTCACCTTGAACTCGGTTGCCGCGATCGTGCTTGGCGGCGTTCTGTTCACCGGTGGCGTCGGATCGCTGATTGCAGTCGTGCCTGCGGCGCTGATCCTTTTCTTCTTCAATCCGATTCTGAGCGCCCTCGGAGTCAACCCGAATCAGGCACAGGTCATCCAGGGCATTCTCATCGTGTTCGTGATGATGGTCGCCAGTTTGATCGAGTGGCGAAGAAGGCGGAGATCGTGAACGAGATCTCTTCGACAGCGCCACCGGAAGAAGCCACGGACGAGCCTTTGTCAATCAAGCTCTCGATCGCGAGACAGCTGTCGGATCGGCCTCAGATCGTACTGATCGCTGTGCTGGTCGCCCTGATTGTTGTCACTGCGATCATCGAGCCGAACTATCTGTCGCTGGCCGGGCTCCGAAACTCGGCGTTCTTCGCAGTTCCGATCGGCGTGCTCGCCGCAGGGCAGACCATTCTCATGCTCACCGCCGGCATCGACCTTTCGATCGCAATGATTGCCACAGCGTCGGCCTATATCGCTGCGAATCAGTCCCCGAATGGAGCGGCGATCGCCATCATCCTCGGCCTCCTCTTTGGGATTGTTGCAGGCACGGCGAACGGTATCGGCGTGGGCATCTTCCGAGTGAACCCGCTGATCATGACCCTTGCGACGTCTGGAATCCTGCTTGGTCTGTTCACCGGTTGGGCCACGACCATCTTTGCGGGCTCGACGCGTATGCACGATTTCATCATCACCCTCGGTCGGGGCACCTTCTTGGATGGAAACGTCCCGTGGTCGGTGGTCGTGTGGATTGGTGTGTCGATCTTTGTGCTCTTGCTGCTTCGACGAACGGGTTACGGTCGAAACCTCTACGCCCTTGGTGACAACCCAATCGCGGCCAGACTCTCGGGAACGAGGGCGTGGCAGGTTCTCGTCGTTGCCTATGCGATCAGTGGGCTCCTCGGTGCGGTCGCAGGACTCCTGATGGGGGGAAGGATCGGTGCAGCGGACCTTCAGCTTGCCGGCTTCCTCCTGCTTCCATCTGTTGCTGCCGCGGTCATAGGGGGCACGTCGATCTTTGGTGGCGTCGGCACGTATACCGGCACCATCCTCGGTGCGCTGATCCTCGGTGTGCTGCAATCATTGTTGACCTTCCTCGGAGCGGGCCAGGCAGTCCAACAAGTTCTGTACGGGACGATTGTCGTCGGGCTTTCGTGGATGTATTCGCGACTCGCCGCGGCGTCATAGGGGATCGTGTGAAAAGGTTCGGTGATATCAACGTTGCGGTCGTAGGGGTCGGGTTCATCGGCGTAGCTCACGTCGAAGCTTTGCGGCGAATCGGGGTGAACGTCGTTGGCGTCGTGGGCTCGAGCCCCGAGCGGGCAGCAGCGAAGGCGACTGTTGCGAACCTTCCGAACGTCTATGACAGCCTCGAAGACGTACTTGCCGATCCGACGATCGATGACTTCCTTTTTCCACTTGCGTT
>CALCCX010000473.1 GCA_937900165.1 uncultured Acidimicrobiia bacterium
CGAGTTATATCAGTGTGACTGGAGTTCAGACGTGTGCTCTTCCGATCTCCAGCGGTGTGCCATCTGACGTCATGGCTGTGACCTCGATTGTGCCTTCACACAGGATCCGGGCGAGGGTGGCGGGGCCGACTCTTGGCCCACCAACCAGCCAGGCTCCTTGCTGACCGTTCGTTGGGGCGGCTGTTGTGGCGTCGACGATGACGGTGGCGATGACGTCTGGGGCGCCTGATGATGGGCCTGTTCCACTCCTACGCTCCTGCCCATGATCCCCACTCGGGCGACGGTCACAGACTGCGGTGAGGGCGTCGACCCGGCGGGCCATTCTTGATTCTCGAGCACCATCTGGGGCGTCTGGGAGGGTGTCTGCGATCTCATCCAAAGTCGAAAAGATCTGGGCGCCCTCCAGGGCCGGGACCAGACCGGACAGTTTCCATGACAGGCCATGCAGGTCGGGTTGGGCGATGAGGCGGCGTGCCTCGAACGCTTTGTGATCGTCGTCACAGGAAAGCTCGACTTCGAGCCCGGCGGTGCGACGTAGCCCGGCGATGTCGAGCTCAGGTCGTAGGTCAGAGGGGTCGTCGAGGCGGGCCACCTCTGATACTCGGTCAAAGGAAACATCGCCATCCTCAAGACCAGTGTTCAGTACTGGGACATCGACCTGGGCGACTCGCACAAGAGCTCTTGCGGTTTCAGCGCCGACGTCAGCGCGGGACGAAACCCACTGGACCATCGTGCGACACCCGTCCGCAGTCGCTATCTGACGTTGATCTAGTTCACGGACAACGACTGTCTGCATGTGTCGCAACCGTGCGACACCGGCTTCGGCTTCGATCAACAGCCGTTCGAGAACGTCAGAAGTCGCAGCGTGCACACTGGTTGATAGAGCAGTATCAGCTGTGACGAACATGACAGGTCTCCGGTGGTCGTACCTTGGGGAAGTACGAGGCCCAAAACACTGAGCCAAACGATGTGGGGAGGTAGGTGACTCGGTCAATCAGACAACACCAATATACCGAACATACGTTCGATAGTCAAGAGGTTTGAACGGTGAGAAACCTGGTTGTGACCCGGGGGCCCACAAGGTGCCACAGATCTGGGCGATTGGCCAAGGCAGTCGGTTGGTTTCCGATTCCGACCACTGTTGCCGACCGGACCCCTCGTCTAGAACTGGCCATTGCGTGACTTTAACGTCACGCTAGAGTGGGAAGCATGGGAGAAGCACGCACCGGAGCAGAGCGATACTTCAAGAGCCGGAAAGAGGACCCAGAATACAGCCTTGCCTACGCGTCCGCGCGCCGTCGCATCGATCAGATCGACTCGATCATCCGCATGCTCGATCAACGTCGCTGCAACCTTGAACTGAGTAAGGCCGAACTCGCTCGTAGGGCGAACCTGCGACCAGAGGTAATCAGGCGCCTCTTCTCCGCCGAACGTCCGAATCCAACGCTCACGACGCTGGTCGCTCTAGCCGAAGCCCTCGAGATGGAATTCGCGGCCGAGCCCCTCGAGAAAACAAAGGTCAGATGAACACGCGACGGTGCCTTTCGAATTCCCTGCGGTAAGCCTTGATGCGCCTGTAGTCCTTTGGGTCGGCCGCCTCGCGCCGGGGCTTGGACAACCCGCCAAGGCAGATAATCGATGAGCCGCCAAGATCAACGGCCTCACGAACGAGCAAACAGAACAGTCGGTGATTTTGACCGTCGCCTTGAACGCGGACCTCGTAGAAACCGGCCATGTCGCCGTGCATGGCCTCCCATTTCCCACCGCCACTGAACGCCGGCGGTGGGGCCTCGGCGACCGCATCCAGCACCGCGTTGATCTCAGCCGCAATCTTGGCTTTCAATCCATCTAGGAATTCGAGGGAGGGAACTGCCTCGCCCTTGTCATCAGACGCTTCGCGTTGGAAGAAGTGAATCCGCCAGGTGTCGCGGCCCCTCCCGCCAGCCATTTCTAGAGCTCCATCTCATCTTCGCGTTCGTCGTGCTCGAACACCGTCGGCAACGCCGCTAACTCACTACGCATCCGAACCACACACTGCCGGACGCAGCCCGCGGAATCCACGGGAGTTGCCCTGTCTGCAACAAAATCGGTCATTCCCGGCATGCCGTCAACATCGTGAGTCAGCTTTCGGCCGCTGGAGGCAGCTCGAGTGCGTCGGGCGCAGGCTGCGGCCCCGGTACCCATTGCCCGTATCCCACAGAATGGACCCTGTCCCGAGTCTTAAGGTAGGCGAGACACGCTGCGACGAAATCCCTCTGATCAGTGCGCCCATGTGAATGCAGTATGTCGGTTACATCCTTGGGTCCCATGGGCCTTCCCGCCTCGGTCAAAGCATCAACAACTGCGTCGGTGCGGGTCATGTTCGACCAGTCCGAGGGTGGGTCAGCGTGTGTCTCCGCGGCCACACCGCCGCCCTGGTGACGCGCTACGGCAAGGGTAAGACCACGAATCTCAGCCTCGAGGTCACCTATCAAGGTATCAAGCCGGTCACGTTCAGCGACCGAGTCTCCGAGTGCCGATCTTGCTTCTTCAAGGGCCTTATCAAGATTCATGAGGAGAACTATACCCGAACCAGTATAGGACGGTAAACCACAAATGATCTAGATTGTTACGATGACGTAATTCCCTCTCTCCAGGCCTAATGGTCGTGGTTCCGACCTCAGGTTTAGATGGTAGCTTTGCGTTTGGTCTTGACCCTCATGCCCCACAAGACCAATCAGACGGCATTCGACCAAAGGTCTGTCGCCGGGATATGCGACAGAGCGGAGGCGATACGAACCAACCTGTCTGGACATCAGCCATCATGACTACTCATGGTTTCTGAACTTTCTGATCTTCGGGCCCGGATTGATGGGTTGATGTTGGGTGAGCGTCGGGCTCTGCGGCGGCGGGTCGATAGGGCTCGGGACATCGAGGCGTCCGGGAAGCGGGCCAATGCGCTCAAGGCCATCGAGGCAGACATCATCAAGGGCGAACTGCGGATCGAGCAGCGGCGCGTGGCGGTTCCGGAGAAGATCGCCTATCCGGGCGAACTGCCGATCACCGAACGGCGGGAGGACCTGCTCCGGGCGATCGCAGACAACCAGGTTGTAATCGTGGCCGGTGAGACCGGGTCGGGCAAGAGCACCCAGATTCCCAAACTTTGCCTCGAACTGGGCAGGGGCATCGTGGGTTTGATCGGCCACACGCAGCCTCGGCGGATCGCCGCCCGGTCGATCGCCGAGCGGGTCGCGGAGGAGACCGGGACGGCGGTCGGTGGGCTGGTTGGATACTCGGTGCGGTTCACCGATCGGGTTGGCGACCGTACTCTGATCAAGCTGATGACCGACGGGATTTTGCTGGCCGAGATCCAGCGGGACCGTCGCCTGATGCGCTACGACACGATCATCATCGACGAGGCCCACGAGCGCAGCCTCAACGTCGATTTCCTGCTCGGCTACCTGCGCCGCCTGCTGCCCAAACGCCCAGACCTCAAGGTGATCGTGACTTCGGCGACCATCGACACCGCTCGGTTCTCCGAACATTTCGATGATGCGCCGGTCCTCGAGGTGAGCGGGAGGGCGTACCCGGTCGAGGTCCGATACCGGCCTCTCGACGACCCGACCTACAAGACCCCACTCGACCAGCCCCAGGGCATCGCTGAGGCGGTCAGGACACTGGTCACCGAGACCAACGGCGACATCCTCGTATTCTGTTCAGGGGAGCGCGAGATCCGTGACGCGACCGAGGCGATTAACGATCTCTCGCTGCGCCACACCGAGGTATTGCCACTGTATGGACGCCTCTCATCCGCTGAACAGCACCGCATCTTCTCGTCCCACACCGGGCGTCGGGTGGTGGTTGCCACCAACGTTGCGGAGACCTCGCTCACCGTTCCAGGGGTGCGCTCGGTGGTCGACGCGGGGACGGCCAGGATCAGCCGCTACAACCGGCGGACCAAGGTGCAACGACTTCCGATCGAGCCGATCTCCCAGGCCTCTGCCGATCAGCGGGCCGGTCGCTGTGGGCGGCTCGGCCCCGGCGTCTGCA